>JAFAEA010000382.1 GCA_023424355.1 Chloroflexota bacterium
TTGATGAGTAAGCGAACCCGCCGAAAACTCAAAGATCTCCGTCGAAATTCAGGCAGTGTACTGGAGACATCTATCGACCAGTTTGGTCAGCAAGTGGAATTCTACGAGGGCATCCCGCTGATGGTGGACGATTTCATTAAGGACGACCGGGCTGTCGGTACCGGCAGCAGTTTGAGTACCGTCTACGCCATTCGCTTCGGGCTTGGCGAAGGAGTGATGGGACTCGAACACGGAGAGATCTCGGTTGAATACATTGGCGAATTGGAGACCAGAGACGCCACTCGTACCCGCATCAAGTGGTACTGCGGTCTCGCGCTCTTCAACGAACTCGGCGCCGCAAAACTGGAAGGTGTGATGTAGATTACCCTCCGAATCAGAGGAATACTGATTCGCAAAGTCTGTTGCTTGTAACATTCACCCAGGCTGTGCGTACGGCCTGGGTGACGCCGGACCAGTGGGACCATCGTCATCAAATAGCACACCTACTAACAAAAAGTGTGTTATAGTACTTTTCGTCACGGGAGACCGCGGGTCTCCCCAAGTGTTCCTTCCTGCATGGGTAGTCCCGATTAGCCTCTAACGCGGTTGACGATTCGGGTAGCGCCACTGGCGCAATACGGATGGGCTTCAAGTGTGCGCTCTTCGCACCGCCTCTCCACGCAGATGTTGGGTAGCGGCCGCCGGGCCGCGCAGGGCAACGTGGTTGGATGGGTATCCACGTCGCCTTCGGATCACAAATATGTGACGCAGGCTACGTGTGGCATCCTCCGAGGTAACCAGCCCTCTCCGTGCCTAATCAAGCACCTCCTCGGTTCGCTTTTTTGCCACACACAACGTATTTCTGATCGAATCCCTTTTCGGTCAGTTCATCACGATTCAACACCGTTGTTGAACCGTGCAATTGGAGTGTGAGCACACATGAACAGTATTTTCTCCTTCCGGAGCCTTGCTCCGTTCTACAATTGGGATGCCGATGGCGGAGCCGCTGTTGCCGATCCCGAACTCGAAGAAGAGCACGAAATCGCTCCAGTGCGTGTGGATGAAACCCACAACACCGATGAGAACGAGGCCAGCTTTGCCAACCTCGGTCTTAGCGAAGTTCTGCTCGAAAGCATTACCCAGGTTGGCTTCAAGAAGCCGACCCCAATCCAGGAAGCCGCTATCCCGGCCCTGATGTCCGGTCAGGACATCATCGGTCAGGCGCAGACCGGCTCCGGCAAGACCGCCGCGTTCGGCCTCCCGATCATTGATGTGATCGAAGAGCGCGATCGCCGCATTCAGGCGCTTATCCTTACCCCGACCCGCGAACTCGCGATTCAGGTGAGCGATGCCCTGCACAACTACGGCAAGCACAAGCGCATCGAAACCCTCGCCATCTACGGTGGCCAGGCCTACGAGCGTCAGTTCCGCGGCCTGCAGCGCGGTGTTCACATCGTGGTCGGTACTCCCGGTCGCGTTATGGATCACATGCGTCGCGGCACCCTGAAGCTGGAGGATCTCCGCTTCTTCGTGCTGGACGAAGCCGATGAAATGCTCGATATGGGCTTCGTGGATGATATCGAAACCATCCTGAGCCAGGTGCCAGAAGATCGCCAGACTGCGCTCTTCAGCGCCACCATGCCGCAGCGAATCGCGAACCTCGCCAACACCTACATGCGCGATCCGAAGACGATCTCCGTGCGTGGCAAGGAGATGACGGTTGCCGAAATCACCCAGACCAGCTACGAGTTCCCGCGCGGCAAGAAGGTGGAAGCCCTCGCCCGCATTCTCGAAGCCGAAAATCCGGCCAGCGCTATCATCTTCTGCCGCACCAAGCGCAATGTGGATGAGCTGGGCGAAAACCTGCTGCAGCGAGGCATGCCAGTGGAGACCCTCCACGGCGATCTCAGCCAGGTTCAGCGTGATCGCGTAATGCGACGCTTCCGCAACGGTCAGGCCCAGATCCTGATCGCCACCGATGTCGCCGCTCGCGGTCTCGATATCCCGGAAGTCAGCCACGTTATCAACTACGATGTGCCGGAAAGCCACGAAACCTACGTGCACCGCATCGGCCGAACTGGCCGTGCCGGCCGCACCGGTGAGGCAATCACCCTCGTGAGCCCACGCGAATTCCGCTGGCTCCGACAGGTGGAGCGAACAACTCGCGCGACCATCGAGCCGAAGCGACTCCCGAGCCAGGACGATGTCAATGCTCGCCGTCGCGAGAAGCTGGTTGATCTCATGCGCAACGCCGTCGAGAACGAGGAGAGCTATGAAGCCTACCTCGGCCCGATCGATGCGCTCGATGACGACATCGATCTCAAGAAGCTTTCCGCTGCGCTGTTGCACCTCTACGCCGAGGAAACGGGTCAGGCTGCGCTCGATACCACCGGTTACGATGCTCTCGCCAACTTCGGTGGCAAGATGCAGCGCGAACGCCAGCAGGGTGATCGCAACGACCGACGTGGTGATCGCCCGGATCGCGGAGAGCGTGCTCCTCGCGGACCTCGCGGTGCCAGCACCGAGGCCGGCATGACCCGACTGTTCGTGAACATTGGTCACAATGTGCGCGTTCGCCCGCAGGATTTCGTTGGCGCCATCGCGAATGAGGCCAACATCCCGGGCCGATCCATCGGTGCCATCGATATCCATGAAGCCTTCAGCTTTGTGGATGTTCCGAGCGGCGATGCCGAGCGCGTGATGAACGTGATGAACAGCTCCAGCATCAAGGGCAAGTCCGTGAATGTGGAACTCGCTCAGGAAGGTGCTGGTGGACCAGCCGCCCGCGAACCACGACGTGGCCCGCGAAACGATCGCGGTGGATTCAACCGTGGTGGTAGCCGCGAAGGTGGCTTCAATCGAGACAACCGCGGTGGCGGCCGTGGCGGATTCGGTAGCCGACCTCGCAACGAGAGCGGTAGCCGACCGCAGCGACGCGATCGCTGGTAATCAGATTCAAACAGGGTAGGTGAGGCTGCGTGAAGCGCACGACACACATTCTGTTAGGAGCGGCGGTGGCAATGCCCATCGCCGCTTCGCTATCTCCGATTGCAGCGGCGGGAGCCGTGTGGCTGGGGATGGTGGGTGGTGGCTATCCCGATTGGTTCGATCTCCGGTCGGATTTTAGCCGTCGGCTCAAGCACCGTGGTATCAGCCACAGCGTATTCCTGGGGGCGCTTTTCACCGCAGTTGTGTATGCGGTGCTCGGCATCCTTGATGCCCAGTTTCACCAAGTCTCGGTGGACGATACCGAGATTCGCTCACTGGCTCTGGCGTTCGGTGCGGGATTCCTGAGTCACATTCTCGCCGACGCCTGCACGCACGCCGGTGTCCGACTGTTCTTGCCATTCAATTCAGACAAATGGTGGATTCTGCCGCCATTCCTGCGGAGCAAATCGGATGGCGTGGCGAATTCCGTGGTTAGTTTTCTGGCGATGCTGGTGATCGTTCTTCTGCTGATTCGCTACGTATCTCAGCAAACGGGCTGGATATGAGCCACCCGAAGAGCACGATGGCGATGCCAAACATCCAGCCGCCGAGCACATCGGTTGGCCAGTGAGCGCCGCCCCAGATCCTGCTCCATCCCACCCAGATCATGATCAGCGCACCAACGGCGATGGCGATCCAAACCTTTCTGGGAACAAGCATCCATACAACGATCACCAAGATCGTGGCAATCATTGCAGCGGTCATACTGTGGCCGCTGGGGAATCCGAAGCCTTCGTAGGTCGCGACAATACGCATTCGCACTTCCGATTCAACCGGGCGGGGTGAATCGAACATCGGTTTGAGCAGCGATCCCGCCAGTCTCAGAATTCCAGTGAGCACGAAGAACGCCACGAAACGCTTCGATTTCAGCAACGCGGCGATGCCGACTGCGATCAAAATCGCCGCGATTGCAGCCACGGTGCTTCCCAGAAAATTGCCTCCATCGTAGAGAATCTCGGCGAAATCGCCCTGCCAGTTCTGCAGGCGGCTTGAGATGCGGAGGTCAACGGCAAGTTCGTTGTTGCCGGCAGCAACAAAACCAAGCAACACAGCGGCCGCGAGCATCACGATCGCGACAAGTGCGATTGCCCGATCATAGGTTGGCCGCTGTGAATCCATATGGCCTAAACCCAGAAGGTGTTGGAAACCACGGCCGCCACAATGGCATACCAAACTACTGGAACCACCCAGTGATAGCGGGAGATCCAGGTGTTCGTTAGCAGC
>JAFAEA010000026.1 GCA_023424355.1 Chloroflexota bacterium
GCTGCGCTGAACGCCGGATTCCCCATTGAGGAGCGTTGGCCGCATAGCTATCGATCGCCGTTTTATGAGCTTGGTGGTTGGAACCCCGGGTTTGATGCCGCGATCGTGCAGGATTCCATTGTGCCGCAGGATTCTACGGACATGCGATTCACCAATCCCACCGATTCCTGGATCATCATCATGGCATCCACCGATGGCGAGAATCTCACCGTCGAAATCTGGGGCGAAGACACCGGCTACACCGTGGATTACTCAGAACCAGACATGTGGGTGGCATACGAAGCACCAACGGATGTCACCGTGATGGTTGATGATCAGCTTCCTCCCGGCACGATGAACGAGCAGGATGCGCTGCCCGGCCTGGGCGTGTGGTACACCCGCACCGTCACCGGATCCGATGGCGAAGTGGTGCTGCAGGATACCTGGCAAACTGTGTATTTCGCCACGGGTCCCATTGTCCGTGTCAGCCCCGATATGGAAGAAAAAGTGCTCTCCGGAATCGATTAGTTCCCAAAAAGCAGTGATTTTCTTGATGCATCTTCGGAGGGGAGATTCCCTCCGGAGACCTCTGGATTCAGCGACGAATCGCGTTGCGTTTTGAGCTGGATTTAGAAGAAAAAGTACTCTTCGGATCTGAATAGTTCCCAAAAGGTAGTGACTTCCTTGACGAAAGCAGGTACCCTCCGGTAACCTCTGGATTCAGCGGTGAATCGCGCCGCGCTCTGAACCAGGTAATCGACTACCGGAGGTATCCTGTGAGCTCCCAAATTACGAACATTCATGACCGCCTGAAGCGTGGCACACTCTCACGTCGGGGCTTCCTTGCCCAGGCAACCGCACTTGGTATGTCGGCTGCCGGCGCTGCCTGGTTGGCTGGCGGTGGGAACCCCGCTGCCGCCCAGACTCCCGTGGCAACCCCACAGGGCAACTCAGAACCACCTGTATTTGGCACCGAAGGATTGGAGCGCGGCGCAGCCGGCGAGCTCCGTGTTCTCTGGTGGCAAGCACCAACCGTGCTCAATCCCCATCTCAATGGCGATGCTGGCGCCCAGTTCGTGCTGGAGCCGCTGCTCTCCTATGCGCCGGACTCATCTATCATCCCGGTGCTCGTCGAGGCCACGCCGACTGTTGAGAACGGTCTCCTCGCTGAAGATTTCAGCACCGTCACCTTTACGCTGCTCGAGGGACTCCTCTGGAGCGATGGTGAGCCGGTAACCTCCCGCGATATTCAGTTCACCTGGCAGTGGATCACCGAGCCGGCAAACGCCAGCACCAGCTTCAACCAGTGGGCCACAATCTCCGATGTCGAGATCGTGGATGACCGCACAGTCACCATCCACTTCGAGGTCGGCGCCGTGAACTGGTACGATCCATTTACCAACGATCTCATCGGCGCATTGCTGCCGGCTCACGCCTTCGGCGATGATCCAACGAATCCGAACGATGCCTTCCAGACCGCTCCAATCGGTACCGGCCCGTACGTGTTGGAGTCCTTCACCCCGAACGATCAGGGTGTGTATGTGGCCAACGAGAACTACCGCTATCCAAACAAGCCATACTTCAGCCGCATTCTGGTGAAGGGAGGAGGCGATGCCGTTGCCGCTGGTCGCGCCGTGTTGCAGACCGGTGACTTCGATTGGGCCTGGAACATTCAGGCCGATCCAGAGGTACTGGCCGATCTCGAGAACGGCAGCAAGTTCGGATACCTCTTCCAGACTACTGGTGTTACACGTGAAGCTCTCTACATCAACTTCTCGGATCCGAACACCGATGTTGACGGCGAGCGCAGCCACAAGGATCAGCCGCACCCGGTGCTCTCAGATATCGCTGTCCGCGAGGCGATCGCCCTCGGTATCCACCGCGAATTGATCGCCGAGCAGCTGTACGGCGATGCCTCGTTGGTGCCATCCAATAACCTCAGCGGCATCGAGTTCTACGATTCTCCGAACACCTCGTGGGAATACAACGCCGAGAAGGCCGCCCAGGTGCTTGAAGACGCCGGCTGGACCCTCGATGGCAGTGTCCGCAAGAAGGATGGAGTCGAGCTCAAAATCAACATTCTCGCCAGTGTGAACTCGGTCCGCCAGAAGACCCAGGCCATTCTGAAGCAGAACCTGGAGACCATCGGTTTCGCTGTGGATATCCCGCAGGTCGATAGCACGGTGTTCTTTGATTCCACGCCCGGTAACGAGCAGAACCTGTACAAGATGTACTTCGATATCGGACTCTGGAGCTCCGGCCCCAATACCAAGGTGCCGGTGACCTGGATGGGTAACTGGTACGCCGGTGAGAACGATGCCAATATTGCGCAGAAATCCAACAATTGGCAGGGTTACAACGTGCAGCGATGGCGCAATGCGGATTACGATGCCGCCTACGAAGCGCTCCGCACTGCGACTTCCGAGGATGAAGCCCAGCAGCTGTTGTGGGAGATGAACGATCTCACCATCAACGATTACGCCATTATTCCGCTGGTGCTGCGTCCGTTCTACACGGCCATTTCCAACCGCCTCGAGCAGCGTAACCAGGCGTTCGAGAATCCGTTTACGGGCTATTTCTGGAACATCGAGAACTGGGTGCTCGCGGAGGGTGAATCTCCTCGTTAGTACCGGCCGGGGCCAATCGCGCACGCGATTGGCCCCGATTTGTTTCCGGATACATTCAGCCCGGAACGCCCCGATTACAGGTTTCCAAGAGTAGAATATTAACAGTGTCGATCGAACGATCCCTCGTGATTTCGGAGTCTCAAATGTCCCAATTCCGCACGCTTGTCCGCGAATTTCGTGATGGTCGAATCGACCGCCGTTCCTTCATGGCTGCCGCTGCGGCGATGGGGGCATTGCCAGCCATCACCAACATGGTGGCGGCGCAGACTCCGGTTGCCACACCCGTCGCCGACGATGCCCGACCTTCCGACGGCACCGAGAATCAGGTGCGAGGCGAGGACGGCACGCTGCGCGTTATCATCTGGCAGGCGCCGACAGGTGCCGCATCCCACAGCGCGTTGAGCGACAAGGATTATCTCGCTGCTGCACCGGTGATCGAGCCCCTCATTCACTACGCCGCCGATGGCAGCCTGGTGCCGAATCTGATCGAAGCAGTCCCATCCGTCGGAGCCGGCACGCTGGCGGACGAAGCCACCTGGTGCGAAATCACGTTCCTCGAAGGTCTGCTCTGGAGCGATGGCACCGCGGTGACATCGAACGATCTCGTGTTCACCTGGCAGTGGGTGACGAATCCGGCCAATGCGGCGACGTCGGCCAGCGAGTGGTCCACCATCTCCAGCATCGAGGCTGTGAACGATCGCACCGCGAGAGTGGAATTCTCGAATTCGTCTGTCACCTGGTTTGAGCCATTCGCCGGAAATTACAACGGTAACCTGTATCCGGCCCACGTGTTCAATAACGACCCGAACAACAAGAACGACGACTTCGTCATCAATCCCGTTGGCACCGGTCCATACGTGATCGAGAGCTTCGTCGCCAACGATTCCGCGACCTATATCGCCAACGAGAACTATCGCGAGCCGAACAAGCCTGCCTTCGCCCGACTCGAACTGAAGGGTGGCGGCGATCCGACTGCGGCTGCTCGCTCGGTTTTGCAGACCGCCGAGATGGATTACGCCTGGAATATTCAGGTCGAGCCCTCAGTGCTTGAGCAGATGGTGGGGGATGGCTCCAACGGCGATGTGTACAGTGCCGGCGGCACCACGGTAGAGGGGCTCAACTTCAACTTCAGCGATCCCGGTACCGAGGTGGATGGCCAGGTATCCCAGAAGGACACCCCACACCCGATCTTCGGTGATCTCGCCGTGCGGCAGGCATTGAATCTGGCCGTGCCGCGACAGTTGATTGCCGATGAGCTATACGCTGAGGGCGAAGAACCAACAGCGAACGTGCTCGCCGGGCTCGACCTCTTCGATTCTCCCAATACCAGTTGGTCGTACGATCTCGAAGCCGCCGCCCAGATTCTCGAAGATGCCGGTTGGGTGCTGGATGGGGATGTGCGTGCCAAGGATGGTATTCGCCTTGAGTTCACGGTGATGACGTCTACTTCCACAGTCCGCCAGAAGACCCAGTCGATCGTGAAGGAGTCATTCGCCGAAATCGGAGTCAATATCCAGATCGATTCCGTCGATGCGGCCATCTTCTTCGACGCCACTCCGGGAAACACACAGAACTTCTATCACA
>JAFAEA010000036.1 GCA_023424355.1 Chloroflexota bacterium
GCTGCGTTTGTAGAACGTCGATACGCGATGTTGATTCGGGCAACGCGCATTCAAGCAAGCCGCGGCGATGCAGCTGCGGCCGCGTTCCTCCCTACCCTGCAGATGGCCAATCCCAAGACGCTCTATCACGCGGCAAGTTCACTGGTATCCGAACGGGATCCATCGTTCGCCGCCATGCTGGCCCATCTCCAATGTCCGGCGCATCTCCTGGTAGGAGGACGCACCGAAGCCAACATCGACCATCTCGGACTGGGAGCAATTTCGACCGTTGTGATTCCAAATTCGGGGCATTCGCTGATGGTGGAACAATCCTCGGCAACGGCATGTGCTATTCTCGATGTAGTGAACTTGTAACCAGACCGGTCGTCACTGGCTGAACCAATACCGTTTGAGATCGAGAATGCTGTCCCCAGGGGGCAGTATTGTTCGACACAGAGTGTCCATCAGGGGCATTTGGTAGCGCCATCAGTCGATTCAGGTCTGAAGAATAGCCAGAGCAACGCCATGTCGGGACCAAAGTGCACGTTGTTCAAACCAGTAGTACTGGAGCGCTGCATATATGACTGATCGCGTGCGATCACCTTTTGGCTCACTGCTACGGGAAGAGCGACAGGCCCAGGGAATTTCGCAAGCAGAACTTGCAAGACGTATAACTGATCGATTTATCCACGATACCAGTGTGGCTGAACTGGGCGTGGTGAGTGACCGTGCCATCGCGAATATCGAAGCGGCCAAACCGGGCGCCGATGAATTCGTGCGCCCCAGGCCGGAAACGGTACAGGTGCTGATGCTCGGTCTGGGGATTGATCCTGCCAGCGAACGTGGGCAGGCAATGCTCCATGCTGCCGAAATTACGCAGCGGCGGCAACAGGAACCTGCCATCTCCGTGGACAACCGGCCCACTCCGTCCTTCATCTGCAAGGGACGCGAGCAACAGTGGGCGGCCATCAAGGAAGCGTGGCAAATTGCCCAAACCGGCCAGCCGCAAATCCGATTCCTCGAGGGTACCGCCGGACTCGGAAAAACAACGCTGGTGGAGGAATTCCTCAATCGCGTGAGAAGGGATTCTCCTGAGACCCTAATCGCCTCCGGAGATTGCTCCAGCGGTACTGCCAATGTGGAGCCGTACCTACCCTGGCGTCGGGCCATCAGCTTTGCCCTGCGCAACGGCATTCACAACCGCGAAACCACTGTCCGCGATGAAAACTACGCCTCTATCCTGCTCTCCAGTCTCAACAAACTCGGTGGCGTGCTTGTCGATCTAAAGGACATGGAAGATTGGCTCACAAAGCGAGCTCCGAGCCGATTGGCCGAACTTAAGCAAATTCGAGATTCGTGGTCGCCCACGAATACCTCCGGCCGCTATGACGAGTTCGCCACGATGGTGACGGATCTCACCAGAGAGCAACCGACAGTTGTAGTGCTGGAAGATCTCCACTGGGCGGATGAGAGTAGCTGTAGCCTGCTCCTGCACCTCCAGCGGCAAATGCGCCTGAAGGAAGACATCCCATTGCTGGTCATCGGCACGTATCGATCCAGCGATCTCATTTTGCCGAATAATCGCCACCCGCTCCTGCAGGTGGTGAATGAAATCCAGCGCCAGCTGGATTCGGTGATCGTCAGCCTGGAATCTTCTGTGAGCGAGCAAAGTGGTCTCGCGTTTGTCTCGGGTTTGATCGAGAAATATCAGATGTCGGATCAGGACCGTCGGGTGCTGGTGAACACATTGTTCCACCGCACAAATGGTCACCCCTTGTTCACCACGGAATTGATTCAGCGACTGATTGAATCCGATGCCTTGACGGAGGATGAGAACGGCATTTGGATTCTGCATCGGGAGCGCATGGAAACCGGCCTACCAACCCGCATGCGAGCGATTATCGATGAACGTATTCAACGGCTCACCGAGGATGCCCGCACAATCGTGGAAGCCGCCAGTGTGCAAGGCAGTCCGTTTACCGTTGATGTCATCCCCGGTGTAACGGGTCTTTCGGAATCTGTGGTCGATCTCACAGTTGATCGCGAGCTGATGGAAAAACATCGCATTTTCAAGCTGGAGGATGATGGCAGCAGCATAAAGTTCGAGTTCGATCACGAGATCATCGCGGAAACCGTGTATCAATCGTTGTCGCCACATCGGCGGCGCTCGTTGCATCGGCGCACGGCTGAAGCAGTTATCGAACTTCACAAGAGCGATCCGATGGTGGCAGCTCCTATCGCTGCACATCACTTCGAGCAGGCGAGCATGCCCGCAGAGGCGGCCGAACAGGCCTTGCTCACCAGCTTCTCGGCCCTGGCCAAGCTCGACCACGACCTTACGCTGGTTTGGGTCGATCGGTCAGAGCGACTCGCCCGCACCGCCAACGACGATACCCGTCTGTGGAGTGCTCGTCTGCGTCGCGCGCACGTTTTGCGCAGTATGGGGTCGCTCCAGGAAGCCCAGAATATCGGCAGAGATGCCATCTCACATGCCCAACGTCTCGGCAACGAGGCGCTGGAAGCCGATGCCTACGAAGTGGTGGCCCTGGTGGCCTACGACCGCGGCCAACTGGACGATGCCACAGATGCGTGGATTCACAGCATCGAACTTTATGACAGCATCTATCGCAAGGATCGCGTGAGTGCGAACCAATCGATGCTGAGCCATGTTGCCTGTCGATCTGGTCGGCTGGATGCAGCTATTCGGCACGCGCAGGCCGCCTGGGCTGCTGCACCGGATCCTGCACGAGATGGGTTGGGAGCGGAAGCCCTCCTCGCCGAGGGCAACGCCTTGCTCGAGCTCGGCCGCTACCAGGATGCCATCGATACCTACCAGCGTTCACTGGCTACATACACGTTCACCGGCGAAATGCGTGGCGTGATTCTGTGCCGTATGAATATCGCTCTGTGCCAGGTATATCTGGGCAACATCGATTACGCATTGGTACAGTTCGACCATCTTCAGCTCGATCTTTCACGGCTGCAAACTCCACGGCTGCAAGCCTTCGTCTGGCTCTATCAGGGCAAGGCATATGAGGCCGCGAACGATTATCGTAATGCCATGTATCACTATCAACAGGCATTGATCACCAGACGCGAATCCGGGCTGGATGCGATGGCTGGAGATGACCTCGCCGGAATTCTGCGATCAGCAATCGAGCTAGATGAGGAAGTGGAAGCGCATCTGGATAACCTCCAGTACTGGTGGCGCACCAATGATCCACGAGCCCTGGAAGATCCGTTACTGGCCATGCTTTCGTTGATGAATGCCTACGATAAGCTCGGCTACGATCGACTGATGACCATGACCCTCAATCAGGGGGCACGGATGTTCCTGGATCGGGCGGATCAAATCCAGAACCCGGCTATTCGGGAGATGTATTTGCGTGGGAATCGTTCCGGGAAAATTCTGCTCCACAGAGCGCAGGAAGCGGGTCTCGTAGAACGGTGATCTCCAACCACCCAAGTTGGGGGACCTTGTGGCTTTCCTTCACCATGCTACGAGCCCGCGCTTCTGTACAGAATGATGCCAGTCGCAGGGCCCCTTTACACCGAAACCTGCTAGCAACTTTAAGACCGTTTGATCCCGAAAAAGGTACCAACTGATACCCTGCATCTCCTTTTCGACACTCCCCCAGTGATGTATGGTAATGATCGAAGTACCACATACGAAAGGTTCCATCGTAACTGAATCCGCCTCAACAACGGCTCCTTACGATGGCGCTATCTATCTACCCGGAGTACTTCAGGGGGAGAGTATTCTTGGCTCCGAATCAGGCAAAGACCTCTGCGGGGCGTTCGCCTTTCGGCGACCTGCTTCAGAAGTTGAGGACAGCGCAAGGATTGACCCAGGAGGGCCTGGCGGCCAAAACCGTGGACGATCCGGTGTCCTTCCGGTCCATTACCAGCTATGAAAAGCGAGCCCGGCTCGCCCGCGACTGGGTGCTGCCGCATCGACCTGCTCTCCGGCAGCTGGCGAAGGCCTTGGACCTCGATCCTGTAGATCGGCATGCGTTAGCCACGGCGTGGTCCACCACCCAAGCCATGCGCATAGCTGACCCTGCGCGCAAACAAGGAACCTCATTTGTAACTGGTGGTCGCGAGAAACACGTCCAGGCAATTCTGGAAGCGTGGAAGCGCGCCGAGCAGGGTGCTCCCCAAATGGTGTTTCTGGGAGGATCTTCCGGGATGGGCAAGACATCCATCGCTCGCTATGTGGGTGACAGAATTGCCTCGGATTCCAAG
Organism: Chloroflexota bacterium; assembly: GCA_023424355.1. GTDB lineage: Bacteria > Chloroflexota > Chloroflexia > Thermomicrobiales > UBA6265 > UBA6265. The sequence continues at coordinate 4,225 of JAFAEA010000036.1, forward strand.
AAGGTCATGATCAGCTGGGGTGCCGCCAGTGGATGGGCGACGGCAGTTGAACCATATCTGGCAGTGCGAACTGCCATGGATCGCCTGTTGGTTGAGCCAGATACAGCCATGACCCTCCCGGGTCGCTATGGCTCCCGTCCATCGCTCTCCGACAGAGACATCGAGCACATCACAAAATCCATCCCCATGCTAGGTGGTGTGTTGATTTCAGATGCCACGCTTTTGAAGCTAGCTGAGAGCCTGGATGGGGATCAAGCCACGCAAATGGCCGAAGCCATCTCAACCCTCGCCAGTACAGATACGCCTGGCAGACATACGGCATTCTCGCATCTGCTCTCAGAACTTTCGCATTCGTGGCCAATCCTCATGGTGTTGGAGGATATTCACTGGGCCAGCGATACCACGATCGCACTTCTCCTTCATCTTGCACAGTATCTGCGGACCTCAGCCACGACACCAATCATGATCCTGGCGACCTACAGGTCCAACGAAATTTCGTCGAACAATGGTGCTCCGGATACGCCACTGGCGCGCCTGCTCACATCCATGGGGCATTCCTCGAGTGTTACCCGCATCGAGTTGGATAGTGCTCTCACACCGGCAAGTGGCAAGGCATTCGTAGAAGGTGTTGTGAATCGCACGCCACTGAAAAACGCTGCTGAACGTACTGAACTGATCGAATGGTTGTTCCAGCAAACAACTGGTTACCCGCTCCTGACCATGGAATTGGTGCGCCATCTACTGGAAACCGGTGCTCTTAAGCAGGATGAAGGAACAGATTTCTGGACGTTTGATCGCACGCTTGTCTCAGGCGATATTCCGGTCGCAGTCTCCACCTTTGTCGATCAACGATTGCGCCGCCTCACACGTCGGGCAAGGCGGATTCTGGAGATCTCGGCGCTCATGGATGAGGCTGTCCGCTCGGATGTGGTGGCGGATGTCGTGGACATGCCCGAAGACGAGGTTCTGGATATCATCGATCAGGAACTCACAGGTACACATCATTTCCTGTTCGCTGCTCGCAGCCGCGATTCCGAGGACGATTCGGCTGGCACATTCCGCATTCCACATGCTCTCATCGGCGAGCACATCCGCAGCACCATCACCGGCC
>JAFAEA010000204.1 GCA_023424355.1 Chloroflexota bacterium
CCGGCGATATCGTCGGTCAAATTCTCCTGGAGTCTGGTGGCGAAATCGGAATTGGCATTGTCTACAACCAACACCTTGCCGCCAAGTCCGGCGTCATCGGCGAAGAAGCTGATGAGTACTGGTGAAAATCCGGCGAGCAGCGCCACCACTACCTGAACAATCAACGTCCAGCGGTACGCTTTCATCCTGAACCGGGTCATCACCTCGCGCTGGGCGACGAGTTTAATGCGTCGTAAATCAAACATGGATCTTTTCCTGCCTTCCTGCGGATTGGATTACTGCAATGCGCTCGCAGGAACAGCGAGTTCTTCTTCGGTCGGCTGTTGATCAGTCGGCATCTGGCGCACGAGATCGAGGAACACATCGTTCAGGCTCGGGTAATCGATCTCGAAGGTCGTTACCGGCAGATCGCGCTCCATGGCGGTGCGGAGAATACCGCGGGCGGCATCTTCATCCGGCACACCGATCTCCACATGATCGGAAAGGCGATGGACGATATGCGTATTCGGCATTTCTTCGACCCACGCCAGTTCCTTGTCGCCGGCAACAGCGAAGCGAAGATAGTGCTCGCCAGTGCTCTTGCGCACATCGTCAACAGATCCGGTGATGAGCAGATTGCCGCGATGAATGATGGCGACATCGGAGCTGAGCTCCTGCGCATCGTTCAACTGGTGGGTGGAGAAGATGAGCGTGCGGCCCTCATCCACCAGCACCTTAAAGGCGTCCTTCATCTGCTGGGCATTCACCGGGTCCAAACCAGAGTATGGCTCGTCCATGATCAGGATTTCGGGATCGTGCAGAATGGCGGCCAAAAACTGGATCTTCTGCTGGTTACCCTTGGAGAGCGCCTCGACAGTTTGGTGGCGGTTTTCCTCGATATTCAGTCGCTCCAGCCAGGTATCGATGCGGCTTTGCACATCGGCTTTGCTGGCACCATAGAGCTGGCCGATGAACAGCAACTGATCCTCGACTTCCATTTTCGGGTAAAGGCCGCGTTCTTCCGGGAGGTAGCCAAAGCGGGCGCGCTCGAGATCGCGCGTGGGCGTGCCGTCCCACGTGATCTGACCGGAATCCGGGCGGATGATATCCAGGATCATGCGCATGGTGGTAGTTTTGCCGGCACCGTTGGTGCCGAGGAAACCAAAGATGGTGCCCTTTTCCACCTGGAACGATACATCGTTCACGGCGGTGAAACTCCCGAATGTCTTCGTAATACTATCGATCTTCAGTGTCACGTGGTCTTCCCCCAATTGTTGGCAACATTGCCTCAAACTTCATTCTTCAATACATACAGTGAGCGTGTGTTACAGAGAGTTGTCATTTCGTGAGATCAGGCGATGCCCGGCCACCGCGTTTCTGGATAACGATGCGCAACGCCTCGACCATATCGACCTGCTGGCTGTTGAGAATCTCGATCCCGAGATCCTGCAGTTCCAAATTCGTGGCGGCCTGATTGCTGGTAACGATCTCCACCCCGGCCCCGTGTGCCCGATACTCCTCGTGAGGCAGCGCTCGTGGTGGTTCGGTCGCAAGCCAGAGTCGCTGCCAGCCTTCCATCAGTTCGTCCTTGTTCCAGGTGCCGATGTGCTCACCGTTTTCAAGCACAATCACCACATCGGCGATTCGGCGGACATCCTCGAGATTGTGTGTCGCCATCAACAGCGTGCGATTCTCGCTTTCCATCCATTGCGATAGCTGATGCAGCACATCTTGCCGGGCAAACGGATCGATACCATCTGTCGGCTCATCAAGCAGCAACACATCGGTGCCTGATGCCATCGCGATCGCGAGCATTGCCCGACGTTGCGTACCCTTGCTCAGCTTCGTGAACGGCTTGTAAAGATCGATTCCTCGCTGATACTCCTGCAAAGCTCGTAGATCGAACTGCGGATACACCCGGCGACTGAGTTCGTTGAGTTGCTGTACAGTCCAGGAATCGTGGCCAACAAGTGCCTCAGGCACATATGCAATTCGTTGCGATTGGTTGAGGTCGTCCACGGAAAGTGGCCCGCCAAATCGATCGATCGCGCCGGAAGCTGGATGCACCAATCCCATTAACATGCGGAACAGCGTGGTTTTGCCGGATCCGTTGGATCCAACCACCGCGTACACCAGACCCGGTTCCATCTCGAATGAGACCGGCCCGACCCGGAACTGATCGAGATCGCGGGTGATGTTGTCGACGCGAATCAGCGTGTCAGTCATGCCTCGTCTCCTTTGGCGATGATGCTTTCCAGCAACTGGCGCAGCTCGTCGTCTCCGATACCGGCTGAGCGGGCCTCGCGCACGGCAGTTGTCAGCGCTCTCTCGACCGGCGCCTGCCTGTGCTGAATGCGAAGGTTCTCCGGTACATCGGCCACGATGGTTCCTCTTCCCTGAAAAGTGCGAATGAGTTCCTGTTGCTCAAGTTCCTGATACGCCCTGCGAGTGGTGATGACGCTACAGCCCAACGTGGTCGCCAGCGCGCGCACGCTCGGCAACTGGGTGCCAGCAGGCAGTGTTCCGGAAACAATCAGTCCTCGCAGCTGGGTCTCGATTTGGTCATAGAGGGGTGTACTGCTCTCCAGCGAAATCGCCAGCGGCAAATGGAACTCGGCTGGGCTCATAAGGCGAACTCCCGCTTGCGGAAGGAGCGAACCGCCACACCAATCGAGTAGGTCAGCGCTGCGATGCCGATCACCAGGCCGGAAGCCGCCAGGATCCACGGATGAGTCGATGCAACTTCAACGGATTTCTGCACAGGTCGGATCTCCGTGAACAAGAAGATCAAAAGGGCAACCACGCCCACCACCATGAGTACGATGAAGTTCATCGTGGTCCAGCGCTTGATCGAGAGTCGGAACTCCTGAATCAGCGACAAGCCAGCGCAGCCGATCGCGATTCCGATCCAGAAAATCGACCAGGCAAGGAAGTTTTCGAAGCCTGGCCACCCCTGATCAACGTACCAGAATGAGAAGAAATAGAGAGGGATGTTGACGATGCCGGCAATCAGCATCACGATCAGGCGGGAAACGATGATGGTGCCGAAACCGACGGGTAAGCTGCGAAGGAACATTTGGTTACGCACAACTTCGTTGTCCGTCTTCCAACTCATGTATCGTGCTGATATCGCCGGTTGGATGAGAATGAGCATGAACACCGGATGGGCGAACTCCCGACCGAATGAGTTGTCGTTCGCCAGCACCAGTCCCATAAACGCGAAATACACCGCCGTGAGGACGACCGCACTCCACGATTCACGAAGACTTCGTTTGGCTAACCAGATTGCATTGTTCCAGCTCACGGACATCATCGGCTTCCTCCGAAAAGTGTGATTACTGTGCATAGTCTATATACACACTATCGCCATGTCAACACGTTGCTCCGGTTCCATACCAGAAAAGCGAATGCCCGATACAATATCCAGAGAAATCGCAGCGCCGCGAAGAAGAAAGGCCCAACCATGATAAATGCCCCGAAAACCTCGCCATACGGAAGCTGGACATCCCCGATCTCAGCCGAATCGCTCACCGGTGCGGTGCTATCGATTAAGGAACCAGGCTGTGATGGTGAGGCGATCTACTGGCTGGAAGGTCGGCCAGCGGAAAAGGGTCGCACAACACTCATTCGCCTCCTGAATGGCGAACAAACCGAACTCACGCCAAATCCGTTCGATGTACGCAGCCGCGCACACGAATATGGTGGAGGCAGCTGGACCGCCAACAGCGGCATCGTATTGGCCAGCAACGGTAGCGACAATCGCATCTACCGCATCGGAGAAAATGGTCCGGAACCGATCACGCCGGAGGGACCGTGGAGATTCGCGGATCTGCTAATCGATGTGCTGCATCAGCGCATCATCGCCGTACGTGAAGATCACAGCCTGGAAGGTATCGAGCCTATCAATACACTTGTCCAGCTCGATCTCGATGGTCCCAACGACGATGGTGGCCAGGTAATCATCAGTGGTACGGATTTTGTTTCATCCCCGGCACTTTCGCCCGATGGCACGCAACTGAGCTGGCTGCAGTGGAATCACCCCAACATGCCATGGGATGGCTGCGAGCTCTGGTATAGCGATGTGGATGAAGATGGCACGCTGCGCAATATCCATCACGTCACCGGTGGCGTGAACGAAAGCATTGTGCGTCCGCGCTGGAACAATACCGGCCTGCCGGTATTTGCGAGCGACCGCACAGGTTGGTGGCAGTTGTATGCCGATCGTGGTGAGGCCGGTATCCTGCCGATCATGGAGCCCTCCGAGGCCGAGTTCGCGGAGCCGCAATGGGTGTTCGGTATGAGCACCTGGGATTTCACTGCCACTGGTGAAGTAGTGGCAGCATGGAATGCCGATGGCGTGTGGAAACTGGGTCGGCTCGATGTGGCGATGACCCCGATTCACGAGTTCGATCTCCCCTTCACTGATATCAGCAATGTGCGCATGCAGCAGGATACGAACAAGGTGCTCTTCCTCGGAGCATCGCCAACCGATCTGGGTGGACTCGTACTGCTGGATATCATGACCGGCGAGTGGGAATACTTGCGTCAGCGCGCCTCCGAGACCGTGGATGCCGCCTATATCTCCGTGCCGGAAAGCATCAGCTGGAAGAACGATAATGGCGCCACAGCCTACGGTTTCTACTACCCGCCCACCAATCCGGATTTCGCGGCACCCGAGGGCGATCTGCCTCCACTGATCGTGGAGAGCCACGGCGGCCCGACTAGCCAAAGTAGCTCGGCACTGAGCCTGAAGCGACAATTCTGGACCAGCCGCGGCTTCGCCATTCTGGATGTGAACTACGGTGGTAGCACCGGCTATGGACGCGAGTATCGCAACCGACTCCAGGGCAACTGGGGCCTTGTAGATGTTGAGGATTGCGTCAGCGGTGCCGAATATCTTGCCAATGAAGGCCTCGTGGATCCTGCCCGACTCGCCATTCGCGGTGGAAGCGCGGGTGGTTACACCACATTGGCAGCACTTACCAGCACTCAGGTGTTTGCAGTTGGTGTGAGCTATTACGGTATCGGCGATCTGGAAGCCATGACCCGCGATACCCACAAGTTCGAGAGTCGATATCTCGATGGGCTCGTCGGTCCATATCCGGAAGACAAAAAGACGTACATCGAGCGCTCGCCGATGCATCATGTCGATCGGCTGGATAGCTCCATGCTGCTCTTGCAGGGTCTCGAGGACAAAGTGGTGCCGCCGAATCAGGCTGAGACGATGTACGAGGCCGTGCGGCAGAAGGGTCTGCCGGTTGCCTACATCGCGTACGAGGGTGAGGGCCACGGTTTCCGTCAGGCAGACACGATTCAGCATTCGACCTTGGCGGAGCTGGCGTTCTTCGGCCGCGTGTTCGGGTTCGTTCCGGCGGATTCCGTTCCGGATATCGAGGTTGTAAACGGATAGCAGGGCGCAACATTCGCGTTTGGACAATCAGGTAACGGGGCACCTAGTGTGCCCCAAGGGGAGACAATCTCCCCTGCTACCGTCTATGTGGCAGACATTGCCCGGAGAGCGATCGATTCGGGCAACAACGTGGGATCGCCGAATTTCGCCTCCAGCCCGGGCATAAAGCCCGGGGCCTACGCCTACTCTCTTGGCAAACCACGTAGCACCGGGGTGCCGAAGGCGGCCGAGCGTAGCGAGAAGCGTCAGCGAGCCCTTGATCCCCGGTGAACCCAACCGCCCGTGCTCATCGCACGGGCGTTTTCGTCCCCATTTGGACCATGGCCCAAACCCCACCAAAACCAATTCCGCAAAAACTATTGCATTCCAGAAGGCCGTCCGATAGTATATCCAAGCACCCAACCGGTCGGTAGGTTCGTGCGAGATTTCACAAAGAGTTTACGATGTTCACATGGTGATGCATACGGAGGTCGCCAATGCTCAGAAAAATAGAAACAAAATGGCTCATCGCAATCGCGTTCGTGCTGGGACTCTTCATGGAGATCCTGGATATGACCGTGCTCAACACCGCATTGCCGACCATTGGTCGTGAGTTCGAAGTCAACCAGTCCACCCTCCAGTACGCACTCACCGGTTACCTCATCAGCCTCGCGGTTTTCATTCCTGCATCCGGATGGGTTGCGGATCGCTTTGGATCACGCAACACCTTCGCGTTCGCCATTGGTGTGTTCACCATCGCCTCCGCAATCGCCGGAGCATCCACGTCGATGGAGATGCTTATCGCCGCTCGCGTTCTCCAGGGTGTTGGTGGCGGCATGCTCACGCCGGTCGGTACCGCCATGCTCTTCCGCGCGTTCCCGCCATCGGAGCGAGCCAAGGCCTCGGCCGTGCTCTCCTTCCCCATCATGATCGCCCCGGCGCTGGGTCCGGTTTTGGGTGGATGGCTGACCGATGAGCTTTCCTGGCGCTGGATCTTTTACCTGAACCTTCCCATTGGCATCATCGGCTTCCTCTTCACCCTGTTCTTCGTACCGAATCACAAGGTTGAGAACGGTGCTCCGCTCGACTGGCGCGGATTTGTGTTGGCAGGTTTCGGACTCTCCACCCTTCTCGTCGGTCTCGAGCGAACTCCGAGCCACGGCTGGAGTGATCCGACCACGAATATCCTGATGGCACTTGGCGTGTTGGGCCTGGCAGCCTTCGTGGCAGTGCAGCTCCGCATCAGCCAGCCGATGCTCGATCTCCGCCTGATGAAGGATCGCAACTTCGCCGCCGGCAACATCATGCTCATCATCAGTACCGGTGCATTGATGGGAATTCTCTTCCTGGCGCCCTTGCTGTTGCAGAACCTGATGGGCCTCTCAGCGACAGAGTCCGGATTGGTCACGCTGGCTCAGGTGATCGGCATGATGCTGACCATGCCAATCGCATCGAAATACTATTCAGCCATGGGCGCCCGCCGCATGATGGCGGTGGGATTCATCATCCTTGCAGCGGGCATCTTCGGATTCGCCACGCTCGATATCGATAGCAGCCTCTGGTGGTATCGCGGATTGCTGTTCGTTGTTGGTGTTGGTATGGCTCTGACTGCTGTTCCGAGCCAGACTGCGACCATGGAAACGATCACCTTCGAAGAGACAGCCGCTGCAAGCTCGCTCATCAGCACCATGCGCCAGTTCGCATCTGCGGCCGGTGTGGCGGTGATCAGCACCATCCTGGTCGGACGCATCAACGCCCAGATGGGCAAACTGGATCTTGCTACTGCCGACGAGCATTCCGCTCTGCTGGCCACCTTTACCGGATATCACCACACCTTCATTGTCTCTGGTGTGCTGGCGATTGTTGGCGCAGTGTTGGTCGTGATGTTCCGCAAGGATTCCGGCCAGAACCTCTCCTCGGAGATGATCCACAAGGAAGATCACTCTGCCGAGAAGATTGCTACGGAAATCGAACCTGCATTGCAGGGCGCTGATTAGCATCGAAAACGAAACTGGGGCGGGGGGAACAATCCCCCCGCCCCAGTTTCGTTTTTCTCCAGAACTATTCTCCCAGCAATCCGATCAGATGGATGCTGGTTTCGATTCCCTGATACAACCGCTCCAGCCGATAGCTCTCGTTCGGACTGTGATTCGCCTGCTCCGGTGCACCATAGGGGACCAGGAAGCTCGGCAAGCCAAGGGTCTGCGTCCAAACCGCATCCGGCAGGCTGCCTCCAGCCGATGGCACACTGATCGGTGCCGTACCGAATCCACGCTCGACTGCTGACCGAACCACATCAGCCAGTGGATGCTCTACCGGGGTAAAGCTCGGCAGGAAGCCGCCATCGCCGCGAACTACTTCGATACCTTCGCCGTATTTCTCGACGTGGGCCTTCACCTTCTCCCAGATCTCGTCAGGGGTTTGGTTCGGCACGAGGCGCATATCGATCTTCATGCTTGCCTTGGCCGGGAGCACCGTTTTGGTGCCCTCGCCTGTGTATCCACCGATAACTCCGGCCGGACTCAGCGTTGGCTGGAACATGATGCGCTCGGCGTAGCTACGATCGGCCGGCGGCACCATTTCGGAGATGCCGATGCCAGCGATGGTTTTCTCGACATCGAACGGCAAGGCATCGAGCGCAGCGCGGGCCCCAGTGGTCGGCGCTTTCACGTTATCGTAAAAGCCGTCGATAAGAATGCGGTTCTGATCATCGATCATGCTGGTGAGCAATCGGGCAAGCGCAACAATCGGATTGGGCGCGACTCCGCCCCAGTGACCCGAATGGAGATCCCTGTTGGCCCCCTGTGCAAAAAGCTCGATATAGAGGTTGCCACGCACACCGAACTCGATTTCCGGGTATCGATCGTCAGTAATCGGGCCATCACTGGTCCACACGAAATCTGCTGCCAGCAGTTCTTTGTTGGCTGCCACAACGGAATCGAGATTTCGGCTCCCGACCTCCTCCTCACCTTCCAGGATGATCTTCACATTGCATGGGAGGCTGCCGTTTGTCGCCAACCAATGGCGCACGGCAGCTATGTGGGAGAAGTGTTGCGCCTTGTTGTCCGCTACTCCGCGGCAATAAATGCGGCCATCACGAATGGTTGGGGTGAACGGATCGCTCTCCCAGAGCTCCAGTGGATCCGGCGGCTGCACATCGTAGTGTCCGTAGTACAGCACGGTCGGTTTGGATGCATCACCAATCCATTCACCATATAGCACCGGATGTCCCGGATTCTCCAGACGTCGAGTGCTGAAACCGGCGCTCTTCAGCAGGTTCTCCTCCAGATCGGCGCATTCTTGCACACCGATATTCTGGGCACTGATGCTGGGTTGTTTGAGGATGGTGAAGAGATCATCCAGATCATCCTGCTGATGCGCGCGAGCGTGATCGATAGCGGCCTGGGTTGCGGGATTGGTCATGTAAAGAATATCTCCTATGGAAATCTGCTGATTGCTTCAGGCAGCGTCTCCGCATTTGGCCAGATGGTCAAGAGGCCACTACAGCAAAGTGCCGCTTCCCAAAGGAAGCGGCACTTTGCGTTCTAGAGAACTGGTAACCGTCACTAGGCGACGGTGAGAGTTCCTTCCATACCAGCCTCGCGGTGGCCAGCGATGGAGCAGTAGTAGGTGTATGTGCCTGCCGGCAGGTTCACTACCACCTCCGCAGTTTCGCCACCAACAATCAATGGTGTTGCGTAATCGGTTCCATCAATAACAAGGTCATGCTCGAGCACACCGTTGTTCTTGACCGCGATGGTGACATCGGTATCGGCAGCGATGCTGATCTCAGTCTGCTCGTAGGCGATATCAATGGCGCTAACGTTGACCAATGTGTCCGAATCTTCCGGCGTGCCAGCATCTGAAGTACCAGGCTCGGCCAGTGTGACCTCACCGGTAGCGCCCAGCTTGTAGGCGATGAGTGACGAACTCACGCCCGGCAATGGATCCGGAGATTCCGGCGATGCGGCAATGAAGCTTCCAGCCGGTACCAGCAACATATCGCCAGCAACCGCGAACGGTGCGTTCAAACCCGCGCTGGTCTGGGACCGCCAGACTTCCGTGCCATCGGCCGTGTTGTAACCGCGAGCGATACCATCCAGCGTGCCGATGAAGACAACATCGTTCGCGAGTGTGAGACCTGGGCCAGCGATACCGCTTTGGAGTTCGACTTCCCAAATCACATCGCCGGTAGCGCCATCGAGGGCATAGACGTTGGATGTTGCCGATTCATAACCGGCTACAGCCTCAAACTCCACATCCGTAGTGGTGTAGGCGTAGTTGATGCAGGCCACATAGAGCACTCCATCGGCAAATGCCATCGGTGACTGCGCGCCACCAAGGATTCCCGGGTAGAACTCCATTGGCTCTTCTGGCAATTCGAGGAAGAGATCGTTCTTGTGAATACCGATCGATCGTCGCCAGAACTCGTGACCGCTCTCCCGACCTGCAGCCACCACGAAGCCGTGCTTGCCTGTGGTGAATACCGCATCGAGTTCCTCGCCGCCAATGGTGACAGTGCCGAGCAACGGGGTGAGCTGGTTATCGTGATCGTAGTAATCACGCGGCTTCACATTGATGTACCACAGCACCTTGCCCTGGTTCGGATCGA
>JAFAEA010000229.1 GCA_023424355.1 Chloroflexota bacterium
CCGGGTCACTTTGTGGCCTGCCATCTGCACCCAACACCGGAAGGAGCCGCTCAGTGAGCGACCAAAACGACCTGGTGCTGGATATCAAGCACCTGACAAAGCTCTTCCCCATTGGGGGGATCAATGACACTCGCAAGGTCCATGCGGTCGATGATGTGACCTTCTCGGTACCGCGCGGTGAAATCGTTACGCTGGTCGGTGAATCGGGCTCAGGTAAGAGCACAACCGCTCGCCTGATCGCGCGATTGATCGAACCAACCAGCGGCGAGATCATTTACAACGGCAAAGATGTGCTGAAAACCGAAGCGCGCGGCGCATCGCTGGAATATCGCGGCGATGTGCAAATGGTCTTTCAGGATCCTTTCGGTTCGCTGAATCCTGCGCACACCATCTACCACCATCTGGAGCGGCCACTCAAAATTCACAAGAAAGTATCGGGCCACAAGGCAACTCGGGAGCGCATCTACGAGTTGCTGGATACGGTGGGGCTGGGCCCGGCAGAGGAAGTTGCGGCCAAGTTCCCGTACGAACTGAGTGGTGGTCAACGCCAGCGTGTGGCGTTTGCGCGTGCTCTTTCGGTGGAACCGAAGGTGATGCTGGCCGACGAACCGGTATCGATGCTCGATGTTTCGATCCGCGTTGGTGTGCTGAATCTGATGAAGCGCCTGGCCGACGAAAGCGGACTGAGCTTCCTCTATATCACGCACGATATCGCCAGCGCTCGTTACATCAGCAACCACACGAATGTGATGTATGCCGGCCGCATGGTCGAGGGCGCGCCGAGCGATGAGCTTGTGCACGAGCCCGCACATCCGTACACGAAGCTGTTGCTGAGCGCGGTGCCGAATCCGCATGCCGGTCTGCGCACCGAGCAACTTGAGACTCGCGGCGAGATTCCATCGCTCATCGATCCGCCTCCGGGATGTCCGTTTGCGGCACGATGTCCGCACGTGATGCCGGTGTGTCGCGAGGTGATGCCGGAACGAACGAATCTCAACAGCGATCATTGGGTACGATGTCACTTGTATGGATCGGATGAATCCCCCTTGCCAAAATCTGCTCAGGCAATAGGCTAGGGAGAAAGAAACTGAAGTGATTGCTTCGGTGCGAACAATCAAGAGGGATATCAACACGTGATCAATGTAGGAATCATCGGTTGTGGCGATGTAGCCACCCACTCATATATGCCTGGCCTCAATTCTCTGGCCGATCGCGCCAAGGTTGTAGCGGTGTTCGATATCGTCCAGAGCCGGGTGGATACTGCACTCGGGTTCCATCCGGAAGCTACCGGCTACACCGATTACGACGAGTTTTTGGCGCACGATGCCGAGAAGATGGATCTGGTGTTCAATCTCACGCCGGCACCGCTGCATCGCCAGATCACAGCGAAGGCATTGGATGCTGGCTACAGCGTTTATTCCGAGAAGCCAATCGCATCCACTTTGGGCGAAGCCAACGAGCTCGTCGAAATGGCCGAAGCCAAGGGACTCCACTTCTTTTGCGCTCCAGCCATGATGGTGACCGCGCGCATGATGTGGCTCAAGGAGTACATCCATTCCGGCGCTATCGGCAACCCGTACTTCATCAAGAGCCACCACGGCGGTATGGGTCCAGCCAGTTGGCGCACTTACAGTGGTGATCCTCGCGTGTTCTACACACCCAAGGTTGGTCCGCTCATCGATCTTGGCGTGTATCAACTGCACACTATGACGGGTCTGTTTGGTCCGGCGCGCAAGGTGAGCGCCGTTGGTGGGGTGATGAACAAAACCCGCAAGCTCCTGCAGCCGGCTAACTTCGGCGAGGAGATTCCGGTGGAGGCAACGGATCTCTTCAGCATCAATATCGAATTTGATAACAACCGCTATGCGAATCTCTTCAACACCTTCGCGATGCCAGCCACCAAATCCCCGATGTTCGAGCTATACGGCTCCATGGGTAGCGTGGTGATTGGCGCACATCAGTGGTACGACGGTAACGGCAGCACCGATATCTACGTGCGCGATGAATCCGAGAGTGGTGAGGCCGAAGGCTGGAACAACGAGACCCCGGTTCCGAATCCGATCGAAACCAGCGGCATCCTCGAGAGCGGCATTCTGCACGCGTTGGATGTGATCGCGAACGGTACCGACAATCAACTGACCGCTGCACACGCCGAGCACGTGCTCGAAATCATGTTGGCTGCGGAAGAATCGCTGCAAACTGGTGAAACCATTGAGATTAAGTCCACCTTCTAGGTGGGTAAGAAAGACCAGGAGAAAAAGATGCAACCGAATCAACTTAGCGTTCAGATGTACACCCTTCGCTCCATCGCGGCAAACGATTTCGATGCTGCGCTCAAGGCCGTGGCCGATATCGGCTACAAGAATGTTGAGCTCGCTGGCTTGCAGGGACTCTCGGCCGCCGAGTTCAAGGATCTGCTGGGCAAGTACGATCTCAAGGCACCGAGCGCCCATGTGCCATACCAGGCATTTGAGGAAGATGCCCACAAGGTGGTCGAGGATTACAAGACCATTGGTGCCGAATGGATCATCGTGCCGGCGCCGCCGCTGGATCGCCTCCTGGCATCCGGTGATTTCGGCTGGGCCGATCTCGCCAATCTATCCGCGCACGAACTCAGCACCCTGAGTGGCGATGAACTCGCCGC
>JAFAEA010000059.1 GCA_023424355.1 Chloroflexota bacterium
TACCAACATCCCTGCAGGTTCCCCGGCCACGGTGATTGACAGTAATCGATAGTAAGTGACAATGAACTTACGGAGATCAACGCAGAATATCCGGACCGGCCGTGCAATGGCGCACTTTAGTGTACCCAGGTCAAGTTCCAGGAGGAATCGCCGTTATGGAGAAATCACCGTTCCGTACTCTCGTTGCACGATTAGAAAATGGCGAAATTGATCGCCGTACCTTCCTCGCCCAGGCAACAGCCATGGGTGTTACCGCTGGCATGGCGATGTTCGCAGCAAACACAGTAGCGGCGGAATCCGGCAAGCCCGCTCGAAACGGCTACGCCATGTATGCCCGAGCGCAGGGCACACCGCAGGCATCGCCCGCCCCAGAAGGTGGCGATACTCGTCCCACAGTCGGGATGGAAGGCAAAACTCGCGGACAGGATGGCGAGTTGAAGATCATCCAGTGGCAGGCTATCACCGCCCTCTTCCGCCACAAATCCGGCGGATACAAGGATGTGGTGGCGGCCGACGCCATCAATGAGCCATTGCTCCGTAATATGGAAGATGGCTCCATCATCCCGAACCTGGTAACAGAAGTTCCCAGTGTGGAGGCAGGTACGCTGGCTGAAGATTTCAGCAGCCTCACCTTCAAGCTGAAGGAAGGCGTGACCTGGAGCGATGGCAAGCCTTTCACCGCCAACGACATTCGTTTCACCTGGCAGTGGATCACCAATCCGAACAATGGTGCCAACACGTACGACACCTGGCTGCCAATTGCCGATATCGAAGTTGTGGATGATCTCACGGCGAATGTCACCTTCAACAATCCTTCGCCGGCATGGTTCGATCCATTCACCGGTCACCGCGGCCACATCATCCCCTCCCACTATTGGGAGGACGATCCGGATCACCCGGATGCCGCCGCGTTGAATGATGCGTTCATGCTGAAGCCGCTGGGAACAGGACCGTTTGTAGTCGAGAAATTCGATGTGAACGACCAGGTCACCATGATCGCGAACGAAAACTATCGCGAGGAGAACAAGCCAGCCTTCTCGCGCATTCTCATCAAGGGCGGTGGGGATCCGGCGGCAGCTGCGCGAGCGGTTTTCCAGACTGGTGAGTATCACTTCGGCTGGAACATCCAAATCGAGCCGGCAATGGTCGACGAGCTGGTGAATGAAACGAGTGCCGGATTCCTGGTTGGCGATCCGGGCACTAATGTCGAGCGCATCACCATTCAGTTCGCCGACCCGCACACGGAAGTGGATGGTCAACGCGCACAGAAGGACACGCCAAATCCGGTGATGGGCGATCTCGCAGTTCGTCAGGCAATCAATCTGTGCGTTCCTCGGCAGCTGATCGCTGACGAGTTCTATGGCCTTAATCAACCACCAACGGCAAACATCCTGGACGGCCTGGAGAGCTTCTCCTCCCCGAACACCAGCTGGGAGTTCGATCCCGAAAAGGCTGCCGGAATCCTCGAAGAGGCTGGCTGGGTACTGGACGGCGACTATCGCGCGAAGGATGGTGTGCCCTGCCGAGTTGTACTGGCCACGACGGTGAACGCCGTGCGTCAAAAGTGCCAGGCAGTGATCCAGCAGGCTTGCAAGGAGGCAGGTATCGAGGTGCAACTCGAGCAGATCGATGGAGCCATCTTCTTCGATGGTGCTGCCGGTAACGATCAGAACCTCACCCATCACTACTGGGATATGGGCATGTGGGCGACAAATGCCACCTCCATTCTGCCGATTACCTATATGGAAGGCTGGACCATGGGCGTGGATGGCGAGAACATCCCGCAGGCGGAGAATAACTTCGTCGGCGGCAATATCTCTCGCTACCAAAACCCGGCATACGATGAGAAATTCGCCACTTTCAATCAGATGGCCAGCATCGAGGATGCCTTCGATCTGCTAATCGAACTGAACGATATCCTCATCGAGGATGTGGCAGTTATCCCAATGATCATTCGCGCAGGCGATACCTACGGCATCAGCAGGCTACTGGTACCAGATAACATCGCGATTGGTCCGGGTTTCGAGCTGACCTACTGGAACATCGCGAATTGGAATCTCGCCTAGAGATTTCAGGCAAATGGGCCCAGAGGATCCTGCCAGACAGGGTCCGACGGGCCATTTCTGTTTTTCGAACGCAAGTTTTGAGAAGCATGTGAACAACCGCCCGGATTAGGATGGCAATACGTTCATCAGACTTGAAGGAGTTGTTATCGATGTCTGATATCTGGAACACCGTCCATCAGGAGCGCGCTTCGCTGATTCGAGATCTCAATGATCTCCCTGAGTTGGCATGGCAAACTCCGTCATTGTGCAAGGGCTGGACCGTTCACGATGTGCTTGCACATCTCGTGGACGCCGCCAAAAACACGAAACCTGCCTTCATTTGGCAGATGGTGTTGGCGGGATTCGACTTCGACAAGATGAACCAGAAGGGTGTTGAACGGGAACGACAGGCTTCAGGCAAGGAGACCCTGGCAAACTTCGCGAAGGTGCAAAACCGAACTACCAGCGCTCCAGCGAAGCTGGCCACACGGCTGGTTGAAGCGGTGGTCCACGGCGAGGATATCAGGCTGCCCCTGGGCATCAAACATGAATATCCTACCTGGGCTGTTGTCGAAGCGCTGCAGTATCAGGTAGCTACTAGCCCATCTATTGGCGGCAGCAAAGAGACAGTCGCCGGGCTCAAACTGATCACCACCGATGCAGATTTCACACACGGTGAGGGCGACGAAGTTCGAGGGACTGCCCTCGATCTGCTCCTGGCGGTTACCGGTCGACCGGTGAAAAGCGGCAGGCTCACTGGTCCGGGCACACCCCAACTGAGCAAACTCACAAAGGAGGACCACATGAACGAACCATTGGATATCAAATTCACCACCGAGATCGAGAAAGAGAAGAACAGCGGCTGGGCTTGCGTGCTGCTGGAGGATTCCGTAGAGACATTCGGTACCGGCAAGGCAGTGAAGGTCCGCGGCACGGTGGATGGAGAGGACTACGAAGCCACCATGATGAGCTCCGGCGGAATCCACATGATGCCGCTGCGGGCGCCTTTCCGAAAGAAGATCGGCAAAGACCTCGGTGATACCGTGGATGTGCACCTGACCGAGCGGATCAAATAGTGGATCAGTCTCGATCCGTTGGTTGGAGCCCCAGATACGGCCCAAGTAATCTCCGCAGGACAGACAGCGATTGCGCCCTCGCGGCTACATCGTCCCCTGCTTTCACAACCCCCTGAGGGTGTGTGGCGCGCAAAATCAGCGAATCGATCAAACCCGCCATCGATTCTGGATCCGGTTCTCCCAGCTCGCGTAATGCATCCACAAGCGGTATCTGAAGCTGTTTGTGAAATTCCATCACGGACGTTGGTAGTGACTCCGGTGCAATCACCCTTGCCAGCACTGCAGTTACGGCAAGATCCGGGTTCGCAAAGCTCTCGAAGTTGGCTTGTACATAGGCCCACACTTTCGTTCCGGGAGTTTCTGCCGCTTCCACCCGATTGCCCACGGCCGTCATCCAGGCCGGAAATACTTCTGTTGAAACTGCTGCCAACAAGGCATCGACCGATTCGAAATACTGATACACCCCGCTCCGGGAGAGACCGGCCCGCTTGCCCACCTCTCCCATCGAAGGGGCTTCGCTTGTTTCGATAAGAAGGTTCCTAGCAGCATCCAGAATCGCACGCTGCCGCTGTTCTCGCTGTTCAGCAACTGATGATGCCTGTATTCGGGGCATTAAACCTTCTCCCGCTCGAACTAATCGACGGCTGCTCCTGCCCAGGCAGTGAGTTTGCCATCCACCATTTCCAGTACCTTGTCGCAATGATGCAGCACTTCGAGATCGTGTGTCACCATCACCGTCGCAACACCGTGCTGATGCGTTTCTCGGGCGAGAATAGAAACTACATCCTGCGATCGTTGTCGGTCCAGAGCAGCGGTAGGCTCATCCACTAGCAACAGTTCAGGATGATTCATGAACGCCCGGGCGATTCCCACACGTTGGCGCTCACCACCAGATAGCTGATGGGGCCGCATTTGGGCCTTGTGCTCCATTCCGACCTCGGCCAACCATTCCATCGGATCCCGTGGATTCTGCACTTTCCCGAATGTTAGAGGAAGTCGCAGTTGATCAATACTGCGCAGGGCTGGAATGAGGTTCCCACTCTGGAAAACATAGCCGATGCGCTCTCGGCGCACTCGCGTGAGCTCTCCCACGGATGCCTCTGTGAGATCGAGATCGCCCAGATGAACATCTCCGCTGGTCGGTTGAGTGAGTGCACCTGCCACGGCCAGGAGGCTCGACTTGCCGGAACCAGATGGCCCCACAATCGCCACCAGTTCACCAGCGTAGACATCCAGCGAAACACCATTCAGAGCATGGACAATTTCATCGCCATCCTGATGGAGGAGCGATACGTCCTTGAGAGAAAGTACGGGAGTCATCGGCTACCTCCAAGCGCGGTGAGTGGATCTACTCGGGTAATACGGACAATTGCCACCACGGCACCAATCAATCCAAGAACAAGCAACAGGGTCATTGCCAAAAATACCTGCCCGTACTCGATAGCAAATGGCATTGGTGTCGATGTGATGGCCAGACCGGCAGCCAGGCCACTGGCGACTCCTACTCCGCCAGATATGAGGAGCAATATGAGCGATTGCGCCAGGCCATCCCGCACCAAATAGCCGGTACCCGCACCCATCGCGCGCATGACTGCGATCTCCGGCTGCCGCTGAATAGTGAGCACGGTGAAGAATGCACCCACCACCAATGCCGAGATACCATAAAGGAACATCTGAATCAGATCGAGTGTGGCCGTTTCTGCGGAATAACCTGGAGAAGCATCGTAGGAATCCACCTTGCGGATCGATGTGGTGCCGGCAGCAGCATCGCCAGCTGCCATATCGAACTCACCACTACCATCCGACTTCACCGCTACCGCAGTAATATCCTGATACACATGCGCGGGCACGGAATCACCCGGGCGGACACCGGCACTAACCTCCTGCCAGGTTTCCAGCGAAATATAGCCAACATCCACGTGGCCAAATGTGTGCTGGCCACTGAGAATACCCACGACTTCCAGATCAATTCCAGCGGGATCCAGCGTAATCACATCGCCAATACCGATGCCTTCGTCGGCTGCAGTTGGACTGATGACCACCTGCCCTTTGCTGGTAACCGGAGAACCTTCGGCAACATCTGGCTCAATGAACGACCCCTGCTCGATACCGAATAGGGCCAAATCCACCTCGACTCCGTGACTGGACCGGCCATTGACGAGCGTATTCCCAAAGGGTGCCGCTTCGGCTACACCTGGCTGCTGCTTCCAAACATCAACGGCATCGATATTCACCACACTGCGAGAAAACGCCGAACCTTCAGAAACGTTTTCCTGAAAGGCATAGGTGGTGACATCCATGCTTTCAAGTCCGGAAACGCCATCCTTGCGAAGCCCCACCGAAAGCCCGCTAAGCAACACGGTAAGAATGGCTATGAGCGCAATCACCGCTCCCATAATGACGAAGCGACCTCGCTTGAACGCAAGTTCGCGAATAGCCAGAAACATTTAGACAAACCACCGATACCAGAACGTATAATCAAACCTGCGCAAGGATACCAACACTATGTCGGTAAAATCAAACGAGGAGTTTCATCTCACTCTCGGTTTCGCTTGGGATTGCTATGTCCTGCATAAGAAGTCATCAGGATTCAGCAGAAACACATGTCGGAAAACGCAAAACAGGCAGACGAATAGTATCGTCCGCCTGTTTTCACGTTAGTCCGGAAACTAGTCGATCGGCTCGAGTTCGGCGAGCATCCCATCCACGAGTTGGCGGATGTGCTCCACGATTCCTTCCCGCGGCACATTCGAACTTTCATCCTCGTGACGCAATCGGAGTTCGATCTCGCCAGCATCCAGCGTTTTGCGGCTGATGCTGAGGCGAATCGGATTGCCGATGAGATCGGCATCGTTGAACTTCACGCCTGGTCGCTCGTTGCGATCGTCGTAGAGCACTTCGATACCGGCAGCCTGAAGATCGGCATAGAGCGTATCTGCCGCGGCCTGAACATCGGCATCCTTACCGATACTGAGCAGACTGACATGATACGGTGCAATGCTGATCGGCCATGATATGCCCTTGTCATCGTGGCGTTGTTCCACCGCTGTGGCGGCGGCGCGTCCGACACCGATGCCATAGGAGCCCATCACTACCGGCTGGGCTTTTCCATTCTGATCCAGATAGGTCGCACCCATGGCGGTGGTGTAGCGGGTTCCGAGCTTGAAGATGTTGCCGATTTCAATCGCGCGTCGGGTGATCATCGGATTGCCACAATGTGGGCAAAGGTGTCCAGCCGAGGCCGCAGCGACATCGGCAACGATATCGGCCTCGTAATCACGGCCAACATTGCTGTTGCGAACATGGAAGCCTTCCTTGTTCGCACCGGCCACGAGATTTCGAGCATTGGCCACGCTTTCATCGACCACCACGGTGGCATCGTGAACACCAATCGGGCTGGCGTATCCCGCCACGGCACCGATAGCCTGGATCTGCTCGACAGTTGCCGGAACCAGATCGCTCACTTGCAGTGCGTTGCGAAGCTTGGTTTCGTTTACTTCCAGATCGCCTCGAATGACCACGAACACGAACTGTTCGCCGGCCATGAAGAACACCGCCTTGGCGGTTTCGGACAATGGCACATCGAGGAAATCCGCCACACCCTGAATGGTGCTGGCGTTTGGTGTTTCCACCTCCTCAAGCGGAAGCATCTCGGCATCGGAGTGCGGGAACGGTTGGTAGGTGGCCACCTCGCGATTGGCGGCGTAATCGCCGTTTTCGCAGATGAGAATGGTGTCCTCACCCATCGGTGAGAATGCCATGTACTCTTCACTCTTCGAGCCGCCCATCATACCGACATCGGCACCGACCTTGATGAAATCGAGACCAATGCGGGTGAAGATGCGATCGTAGGCAACAGCGTGAGCCTCGTAGCTCTCTTCCAGCCCGGCTTCATCAACGTCGAGGCTGTAGCTATCCTTCATCGTGAATTCTCGCACACGGATCAATCCACCACGAGCACGCGGCTCATCTCGCCATTTGCTCTGCAGGTGATAGACGATTTGCGGCAACTGCTTGTAGCTGCTGACATCTGTGCGAAGCAGATCGGCCACCACTTCTTCGTGGGTCATGGCCAGCACCATGTCGCGGCCGGCTCGATCCTCGAAGCGCGCCATTTCGGGACCGACCTGGTAGTAACGATCTGTTTCCTTCCAGATATCCGCGGTGTGTACGAATGGCATCAGCATTTCCTGCCCGCCAATTCGGTCCATCTCCTCGCGGATAATGGCTTCGACCTTCTTAATGACCCGGTAGCCCAACGGCATGAGAGAGTAAATACCCGCACCCAGGGGGCGGATCATCGCGGCGCGCACCATAAGCTGGTGGCTGGGGAACTCGGCATCCGCCGGTACCTCGCGAACAGTCCGTCCAAAGAGTTTTGCCATACGCATGGGTGCGTTTCCTCACGTGTGGGCCAGATACCCACGTTCAAAACCGTTGCACGATGTTGTGCAGATTCAATAATAGGCCAAAACGCGCACGATCCCAGACTATTGAATGGGTTTGCTCATCATGGTGAAGGTGCGCACGGTTTCGAAACCGTGGCGGCTATACAGGCGAGAGGTTTGCTCACTCGTCCAGAGGAAATACGCCAGATGGATGTTGGCAGCGCGCATCGCCATTAGGGTCTGACTCAGCAACACCGCCCCGATTCCGCGACCTCGATACGCCTCATTGACACCAAACGGTCCGAACCGTTCTCCATCTGTGAGCGCGAATCCGATGACGTTCCCTTGATCGAATGCGATGTGGACGGTAGTTGCGGAGTCGTTTTCCGCGAGACGAGCGAATGCCGAAGCCACGTAAGATTCCCAGTGCGAGAAGTGATTGTGGGCAAACTTGATGACCGGCTCGGCCTCGTCCGTCGTCGCAGGTCGGATGGCGATGCCATCGCTGGCCAGTTTCTCTTTGGTCTCCGCGACGCCAGAGGCCGGCCGATATCCGGTAAGCAGCGCGCGCATACTGATCGGATGATCTCCCTCCAGATAGCTTCGGTTGGCAAGAAATGGCAACGCTTCCGGATAGGAGGCGGCATCGACACCCGGTGTGAGATAGCTCGGAATCCAGGGTCCGACGGCGATGCGGGTGACACCCTGCGCGATCCAGAGATTCTCCAATTCGTCGAACAGTGCCGTGGCGATCCCTTGCCTCTGGTTTGCGGGATCGACTCCGAAACCAACAACAACGCCCGTGCCGTTAGCGTTATCGCCAGCGAGGTCCGCACGGGGAGCCATTCCCAGCACAAAGCCGACCAGCTTACTTTCGCGATATGCCAATAGGAACTGATCGGCATCGAAATGCCGATCCTGCAAGAAATCGGACTGAAGTCGCTGCTTGTTGATCGGATCGGCAACCAGTGTGCGATTCCAGAGGTTCACAACAGAATCAATATCGCCTGATTCAAATGGACGGATGATCAAACTCATGCGTCCGACTTCTTCTGCTTGGCGATGACGACATGTCCATCCTCGGCGCGAGCAAGGATGAACAGCAGTGTGCTCAATCGATTGAGATACCGAATGATCTCGGCGTTGATGCCAGTGCCGGATTCCGCCAGATTCACGGCTGCGCGCTCGGTGCGGCGGGCGACTGTGCGCGATACATCCAGTGTGGCACCAGGCATGGATTCGCCGGTGATTACGAACTCGCGCGGCAGCACAACTGATTCCTGCACGGTAGCGATCGAATCCTCCAGCCAGGTTACTCGCTCCGCCTGAAACACCATGGCATCTGGCCGGGTGGAATCGGTAAAGGCGAGTTCGGCCATGATGGCATAAAGATCGCGTTGTACGGTGAGGAGCAGCTCGGCACCGTTGCCCCACGTGGAAACACTGCGAGCGAGACCGATGTTGCTGGTAGACTCATCAAGCTCACCGAGCAGGTGAATGCGAGGATCATTTTTGGCTACGCGCTCGCCAAGGAGATCGGTTTGCCCCTGATCGCCGCGAGCAGTATAGATTTTCATTTTTCGTTCATCTCCGTTCTGTATCATTAGGGCTATTGAGCAGGTTCATCCCTGTACGAACGCAGCACTACACCCCAAGGATGTGATTATCAATGGACACTGTCGGGATTCAACAAGCACCAGCCCCATCCGAGTTTGCCGATCGCCCGGTTCGCCTGGCGCTCATCGGTACCGGCTTCGGTTCGCAAGTGCACCTCCCGGCCATTGCACACGTTGATCATACCGAGTTGGTGGCCATTTGCTCGCGCCGACAGGATCGGGTGGATGTGATTGCCGCCCGACACGGTATCCCGAGCGCAAGCACCGATTGGCGGGATGTGGTGAACGACCCCGGCGTGGATGCGGTCATCGTCGCCACCCCACCCTATCTCCATCATCAGATGGTGATTGCCGCGCTTGAAGCAGGCAAGCATGTGCTTTGCGAGAAGCCGCTGGCCCGGAACCTGGCGGAAACGCGAGATATGGCCCGGCTGGCGCGGCAGGCTGGAGTGGTGGCGATGGTCGATCATCAGTACCGTTACCTGCCGATTCGTCGACGCGTGAAAGAACTGCTGGACGAGGGGTACATCGGCACACCGCACGCGATCAATATGATTGTGTTCAACAGCCAGCTGGCCGATCCGGAGGAAACCCGCTTCACCTGGATGATGGAGCAGGATAAATCCGGCGGCATGCTGCGCGCCATCGGCAGTCACTACATCGATACCATGCGCTGGTGGATGGGCGATATCGATGCCGTGGCCGGTACAGTTGGCACGATGGTGAACAAGCGACGCCTGCCAGATAGCACTCTCACCGCCACGGTGGATGCGGATGATAACTTCGCATTCATGGTGCAGTTCCGCAACGGTGCTATTGGATCCGTGCATTTCAGTGCCACTGCGCCGGTGGATGCGGGCGATAGCACCACCATCACGGGATCGGAGGGCATGCTGATTCTGGAAGCCGATGCCGAGCTCTTTGGCGCGCGCAAACGCGATGTACATCTTCGGGAACTGGCGATTCCGGAGCGCCTCAATCCGAAGCTTCCGGAATTCAGCCACGCCCTCACCCGCCCGACCATTCTGCTGATGCGCGATTGGATCACTGCCATCCGCGAAGGCGATCTCACCCGCTTTGCCCCATCGTTCACCGATGGCGAGAAAGTGCAGGAGATCATCGATGGCGTTGTTCGCAGTCGGGAACAAGGCCGCTGGATCGACACCTCTGGCACCCGCTGGCCGAAAACAGGTCGCATCTAGGCGATCCAGCACGGTTGCATTACTGTCCGGGGCAACGCCTCACTCTGTACACAGTCCCGATTTTTGGTACCTAAAGTTGGATCTTTCGGACCAGAAGTTGCTAGTAAGTTTCCTGTAAACCTGCGTTGAATCCAAACATAATGAGAGTTGGAGAAATCAGATTTCAACTCTCATTTTGTTGTTTTTCGGGAAACGTAGGGAGCGCGGGAATGTTGAAGCGACTGCACACTATCGTAGCGATTCTGGTTACCTTGAGTATGGTGGCCGTGCCACTGGTTTCGTTGGATGTTTCTGCGCAACAACCAGCGGTGGAAGCGGAAACCGGAAATCAGGTGATCAACGTTGGAGAACAAACTGACACGGCTCCACAGACGGTGCAACCTCGTTTCGCACCTCCAACTGGTCAGGATCCACTTCCTCAAACACAGGAACCCGTGAGCGATCTCTTTTTGCTTGATTCCGTGATCCGATCCTGTGAAGACCAAACCAGATTCGATCTGGAATGGTCCGGCACCGGAGAGATTCTTTCGATCAAGTACACCTTGTACAACAGTTCGGATAATTCCCACACCGATGGTGAGATCGATGGCTCTGCCGGCTTCGGCACATCAGCAATTGTCTGGGGCAAGCCAGGCGATACGGCACTGAGTGTTGATGTGACGCTCGTGAGCGGTGAGGAATTCAGCTACCTGGCCGATGCATCGCTCTGTGGCACGAGTGAGGTGCATGAACGCGGCAAACAGAATACAGAGGCAACTTCGGTGGTACCTGCAAGTGGTCTGAGTATCACAAATCAAAAGTCAGCCACCTCAGTCACAACCCAAATGGTCACATTGGTACCAGAAACACACGGTGCTGCCTTGCCAAACACCACCGTCATTTATGTAACCAATGCGCAAGACAACTCACAGTTGGAAGTGTATTCACATTATCGTGGCATTGCTGGTATCGGCTTTTTCGTTGATCTAGTCCCGGGGGATTATCGTTGGACCTTCCCGGCACAGGGTATGTGGCAGCGATCCACTGGCACCTTCACGGTCGGCAACAGTTTTTTGAAAGTAAGCCTTCCATTGATAGCTGGAAACAACGGCGTCATCCAGGCCAACGTTACACTGCCGGCTGACTACAACAACGAATCTCCTAGCCTCTCCTTTTATGCCACGAATGCTGCCGGATTCACTGAGTATTTTCAGACCCGGTTGTTGGATGGCAAAGTCACCATTGGCCCGTTGGCATATGGCACCTATGAACTAGTGGCTACCCCTCCCTGGAATTACGATTCGCCTCAGGTGACGACGGTCCGAATCGATAGTGACGTGACTGTGGTCGACATCAATTTCCCAAAACCAGTCACCTCCATCTTGAGTTTCGATATCGATACAGGTGGTGTTCCGGTGGAAGACGGGTGGATCCGAATCTCAGACGGTCTGGTCTGGAACGGAGAGTACTACACCGACACAAATATTGGTGAGTCTGGTGAGTACAACATCGAAGTATTACACCCAGACGACGACCAATCGGTTTTCTACTTAGTCAGGTCAATCAGTCACGTCGAAGCATATGGCGAATGGTATCCAGGCGATGCGACAGACATCCATATTGAACTTGCACCAATTCACCCGCCTAGTCCAAGAAAAGTCATCGACATCCGCATCAAGGACTCCGCGTCAGGCGACTTGGTGGGAGGTTTGGATCTATATGCTCGAACCTATTGTGATGACGCTACCAGAATGGAACAGTCCGGTGACATCTATCAACTACTCGTATTCGATGACTACGATGGCTATTGCCAAATAGCGGTCTACAGTGGTGAATGGGGAGGCTTCTATACTTGGGAGTTCTGGATCAGCGACGTTGAGGGCCCATTGGACTACGAGCTCACGTGGGATCCATTGTGGGCCAAGGACATCTCAATGCATGTGACAGTGCCAGATGGAATTGAGCCCTTTTCGGTGATTCTTCATTACGAGGATCAACCTTCGGGAATCGTTGCAGAGATTGGCACCGATGGCATTGCCAGATTCAGTGCGCTCCAGAAGGGAAACTACCGAATTCGAGTTGGCATCCATCAGGAACACTACATGGTAGCAGAGCTTGACGACATATCCGTGACCACAAGCGGGCAGACCTTTGAGATCAATGTGTTGCCCAATCCCGACCTGGTGACCGTCAACGTTGAAGTGAGAACCTCAGACGGAGGAGACCTTCCTTCGGCGCTAAGAGTTGCGCATGAATGTGGAGCGAAATGTGGTGCAGTTCCTTCTTACGAACTAACACCTGTCGGCCCAACCACGACATTCCAATTACAGTATCCAGGACAAGCTCCGCTCACGCTTTACGTTGGCAATATCGGCGGATATCACTATAGTTCGGTGGAATTCGTACCGGCGGAGACTCCAAACGTCACACTGACTCTTGTCGCAGTAGAGCCAGTACCGGCCACCCCAACCGCATATCTGAGTGCAAATACTGGCCCCGCTAGAATGGATGTACGGCTCACCGGAGGTGGGTATGTTCCGGGCGAGTTGGTCACAGTGCGATGGGGAGGTCCGCAAGGAACACTTCTTGCCGAAGCGACAGCCAGTGATACTGGCACGATAGACGTAAACCTTCGAGTACCAGCATCCGCTGTGGCGGGAAACTACTCAATAACTACCAATAGCACGAGTGGAAAATCTGCCAGCGCCGAGTTCATCGTCGCTATTGCCACTATCAGACTGTCTATCAAGTCTGGACGTGCTGGATCCGCCACCACAGTCATCGGTAGTGGATTCCAGCCAGGTGAAACCGTCTCCATCTACTGGCTTGGTCCGGCTGGTCCGGTGCTCGGCACATTCGAGGCCAGCGATACGGGCGAACTCATTGGCAGGGTGAATGTCCCGGCCACGGCTCAACTCGGTACCTACAACATCTATGTCCGCGGCGATTCCAGTAATCAGGTCGGTGCGGTGAAGTACGAGGTGACCAGTCTCGTGGCCGTGAGTCTAAGACTCGCCATCACCAGCGGGCGTGCCGGTTCTGCCACCACCGTTATCGGCAGTGGTTTCAAGCCAGGTGAAACGGTCACGATCTACTGGCTCGGTCCGGCGGGTCCTGTGCTGGGCTCGTTCAGAGCCAGCGCCACTGGTGAACTCGTTGGCAGGGTCAACATCCCCGCCACAACACAACTCGGCACCTACAACATCTATGTCCGCGGCAACTCCAGCGGTCAGGTCGGAGCCGTGAAGTACACGGTGACTCATCTGGTGGCGGTGAGACTTCGACTCGCCATCCCAAGCGGACGTGCAGGTTCCCCCACCACTGTCATTGGTAGCGGCTTCAAGCCAGGCGAAAGCGTCACTATTTACTGGCTCGGTCCGGCGGGTCCGGTACTGGGCACATTTAGAGCCAGCGCCACTGGCGAGCTCATTGGTAGGGTGAACATCCCGGCTACCGCGCAACTTGGGACGTTCAATATCTACGTCCGTGGCAACTCCAGCAGTCAGATAGGAGCCGTGAAGTACACGGTGAACCGACTGGTGGCAGTGAGCCTGCGCCTCAGCCCGAGTAGTGGTCAGGCTGGAACAACAACCACCGTTATCGGCAGCGGGTTCAAGCCAGGCGAAACCGTCACCATCCGCTGGGGTGGAACGGTCGGCCCCATCATCGGGACTACCAGAGCCAGCACCGGAGGCAATATCAGTGTGCGGATAACCGTTCCCAAGAACGCAACCCGCACAACCCATTCGATTGTGGCGCAGGGCGGTACCAGCAAGCAGGTGGGTGTCGTGAAATACACCGTCACACTGCTCGCCAGCGCTGATCCGATTCGTCAGGAATATGTGATCTCGGAGTTCTACGTCCGATCGTAACGTCCGGGGTCAAAGAATCGGATGCCGACCCGCCATTCATTCGTGAATGGCGGGTCGGCCCACTTTCGGGAAACAGGATTGAGAAAGATTCTCCTGGATAGAGGAATCTCTCGTATAATTCACTATCTCAATCTCATTGATTCGCCGATTTCCCTCGGCGGACCACTTCTGGAGCCGATAATCGTGAGCGCTACTACCGCAGCATCCCAGCTTCTTCTCAACGACACTTCTTCCATCGATACCCCGCAATTGGTGGTTTCGGAGGAGATTCTGCACCGAAATATCGCCGAGATGGCGGCCTTCGCACGCAGCATAAAGGTGAATCTGCGACCACACATCAAGACGCACAAAAGCCTCGAAATCGCGCGATTGCAAGTGGCGGCCGGAGCTATCGGTATCACCTGCGCAAAGGTCGGCGAGGCTGAGGTGATGGTGAACGAGGGAGGCATCGATGATGTTCTCCTCGCCTACCCGATTGTTGGGGCGCTGAAGTACGAGCGAATTGTGGCACTGATGGAGAAGGCCCGCATCGCTGTGGCAGTCGACGGTTCCACAGCGATTGAAACCATCGCCCGCGCCATGACCCAGCACGAGCGCACCATCGATATCTATCTCGAGGTGAATACCGGCCAAAATCGCTCCGGTGTGATGTGGGGCGATGAGGCAGTTTCATTCGCCCAGATGATCGACAAGCAGCCGAACCTGAAGCTGGCGGGCATCATGACGCACGAAGGCCACGTCGCCTTCGGCGGTGTCGATGAAATCGCCGCAGAAGCCAAAGCCGCCGGCGAGAAGATGGTTGAAACAGCCGAGCGAATCCGCAATCACGGCATTGAGTTGCCGACCGTCAGTGTGGGATCAACGCCGGCGGCACGTCTCACTCCGACCGTGGCAGGCGTCACTGAAATGCGTCCTGGCACCTACGTTTTCAACGATAGTTCGCTGTTCCGATTCGGAGATCAGTGGGGTGTGGAAGATTGCGCGGCCCGATTCGTAGCCACCGTGGTTAGCCGCACAGCTGATGATCGCTGCGTGATCGATGCCGGTTCCAAGACCCTCGCTCTTGATCCAAACAAGGGTCACGAAGGTCATGGATACATCGTTGGTCATCCGGATGTGATCATCACCAAGCTCAGCGAGGAGCATGGTGTGTGCCAGTTGCCGGCTGGTGAAGAGGGATTCAATGTCGGCGACACGGTCGAAGTGATCCCGAATCACATCTGCCCAACCGTCAATCTCATGGATCAGATGGCTGTTGTGCGCGATGGCAAGGTGATCGATTACTGGAAGGTCGCCGCGCGCGGCAAGGTGCAGTAAGCATGGAGAACACGCCGATGACGGATCCCGCTCTCGTTTTGGTGGACATACAGCAGGGGCTGGATGATCCCTGGTACGGCGTGCGCAACAATCCCGAAGCTGAAGGGAATGCGGCGAAGTTGCTGAATGAATGGCGCGATCACGACTGGCCGCTGGTGCACATCCAGCATCATTCCACCAATCCGGAATCGCCTCTGTTCCCAGGCAAGCCGGGTGTAGCGCACAAAAGCGAAGTCGCACCGATGGCGCACGAGCCGGTGATGGTGAAGAGCGTGAATAGCGCGTTCATCGGCACCAATCTGGAGCAATGGCTCCGCGATCGCGGCATCGAGCGAGTGGTCATCTGCGGGCTCACCACCAATCACTGCGTGGAAACGTCGACGCGGATGTCCGGTAATCTCGGATTCGATACGTACCTGGTGCGCGATGCTTGCGCCGCCCACAATCTGGCCGGTCTCGATGGCAGCAATTACTCTGCCGATCAGGTGCACTCGATGAGCCTGGCCAACATCGCCAGCGAGTTCGCGACTGTACTTTCCACCCAGGAAGTTCTGGAGAGCATCAAGGAACTCACCTAAAACAGGCGAGCGTTTCGCATCTCGTTGGGCCGCTCCAGATTGAGCAAGAACTGCTTGCGTTCGAGTCCGCCAGCATAACCCACCAACTTGCCATTGGCACCAATCACTCGGTGGCACGGCACCACGATGCCGATGGGATTGTGACCAACTGCCTGCCCCACTTGCTGCGAGAAGCCCCTGCCACCAAGCTCGGTGGCGATATCGCCATAGGTGATGCGTTCTCCGAATGGAATCTGCTTGAGCAGCGTCCAGACAGATTCCTCGAACGCGCTGCCATGAGAAATCACAGGAACATCGAACTCCGTGCGCTGATTGGCGAAGTATTCCGCCAATTCGGTTGCGGTCTGCTGGAGTACAGGAGCAGATTCGAGAGCAACTCTCGGGCCGAAACCGGCGCGATTGATGCCAGTCCAATGATCCTCGAAATAGAGACCAGCCAGCGAATCGCCCTCTGCAACAAGAGTCAGATCGTCAATTGGCGATTCGATAATGGTGTGGCAAATGTCCAAACAAGAGTCCTTCAGTGATGACGCATGCACTTGCTGTAGTCTGCCAGAAAACGAAATCGGAGCCGGGTGATTCCCGGCTCCGATTTCCGTTGCTTTCGCTAATCTGCTGCACCTTCGGCCATATCGTCTTGTGTGGCCAGTAGTTCTTCGGCGGCGAGACCGACAACGTGTCGGAACTGGTGCCGAGTCGCTTCCCAATCCTGGAGGATTTGCGTACCCCGGATGCTTCCGGTGGCAGCTACGTGTCTCTGGAGCAAATCCTGAATCTCTTCCAGAGCCACATCGCACGGGTCCTGAACCCGAACTGATTCGGTGTTGATCCGACCATCGAACACCTGATTCGGATCCCAGAAATACGCATTGCCATGAGCCATGCCCGCGCCAAAGTTGCGACCTGTTGGGCCGAGTACCAGCACGGTGCCAGCAGTCATGTACTCACATCCGTGCTCGCCTACTCCCTCGACCACTGCCGTAGCACCAGAGTTACGAACTGCAAAGCGCTCGCCGACGGAGCCAGCGATGAACATCTCGCCGCCGGTGGCACCGTACAGAATCGTGTTTCCCGCGATCACTTGCTGCGCTTCCGGCTTACTCGTGCGATCCGGGAAGATGGCGACGCGTCCGCCACTCAAGCCCTTGCCGACGTAATCATTCGCCTCGCCCTCGAGCGATACATCCATGCCATCGACTCCGAATGCTGCGAAGCTTTGACCGGCGATTCCGCGGAACTTGAGAGTCACCGTGTTCATCGGTACCGGACCACCACTGCGATGCGTGGTGAGATTGCCAGCAATGCGAGCACCTACTGTTCGATCGGACGTGCTGATGCTGGATTCGAGTGTAATATCGCCCCCATCCGCAAGTTTAGGCTCGATCTCGGCCCAGAGACGATCACTCAGGGAATCGTTCGGGCGAGAAATCTCGATGGACTTCTTCCGTTGATTGGCGGGTGCGGGTTCGGCGAGCAGGTTTCGCATATCGAGGGTATTGGCGCGCCCAGAAAGTGTCTTCTCCCGCAACAGATCGCTGCGGCCGATCACTTCATCCAGCTTGCTGATACCGAGATCGGCCATGAGTTCGCGCAACCCCTGGATGAGCTGCGTGAAGTAGCCGATAACCATCTCCGGGGTGCCAGCGAACTTGGCCCGAAGATCGGATCTCTGGGTGGCGATGCCTGTTGGGCAGGTGTTCAAATGGCATTGGCGGGCCATATCGCAGCCCATTGCCACCAACACCGATGTCCCGAAGCCGAACTCATCCGCCCCCAGCATG
Source organism: Chloroflexota bacterium (assembly GCA_023424355.1). Taxonomy (GTDB): domain Bacteria; phylum Chloroflexota; class Chloroflexia; order Thermomicrobiales; family UBA6265; genus UBA6265. The sequence continues at coordinate 17,855 of JAFAEA010000059.1, forward strand.
GCTGCTACGAGAATGTCTTTCGGAGTCTTGAGGCCGCCATCAGTTCGGAGACGGATGCGGCTGCGCAGTCCGGATCGGATCAGCGTCTGCTGCGTTTCGGCCACACCGATCTCCCACGGAGCACCTGCGTGCTTGATGCTCGCCAGCGGAGCGGCACCAGTGCCGCCGCTATGTCCGCTCACCAGCACGTAATCGGCCTGGGCCTTGGCCACACCGGCGGCGACCGTACCGACTCCGGCTTCCGCCACGAGCTTCACGCCAATCTTTGCGCGTGGGTTCACCTGGCGCAAATCGTAGATGAGTTGGGCGAGATCCTCAATTGAGTAGATATCGTGATGCGGTGGCGGTGAGATGAGGCTCAGCCCCTCAATGGAATGGCGCATACGAGCGACGAAGTTCGTGACCTTGAATCCGGGAAGCTGTCCGCCTTCGCCAGGCTTGGCTCCCTGTGCAACCTTGATCTCAAGTTCCTCGGCCATCCCGAGGTATCGGGTTGTGACACCGAAGCGACCACTGGCCACCTGCTTCACCTTGTTGTGTGGAACGTCTGGACCCTTGGTCGCGTACCAATCCGGATCCTCACCACCTTCTCCGGAGTTCGATCGTCCTCCCATGCGATTCATGGCGATAGCAAGCGTGCTGTGCGCTTCCGGAGAGAGGGATCCCAGCGACATCGCGGTAACGATGAAGCGCTTGACGATTTCCTCTTGCGATTCCACCTGCTCCAATGGCAGCGGATCACCTGCTGGGCGAAGCTCCAGCAAGTCACGAAGGGTGGTGAGTGGCTCTTCCTTCACCATCGCGAGGTATGACTGATAGGCCTCGTAATCGTTGTTTTGGGACGCAGCTTGCAGGGCGGTGACGATTCCTGGCTGGAACGCGTGGGCCTCGCCTTCCTTCTTGAACTTGATCAGTCCGTGGTCTGGCAATCGATTGGCCGAAGTAGCGAAGGCTCCTGCGTGTCGCCTGCGGATATCGGCTTCAATGTCCGCGAACCCGATGCCTCCGAGTCGTGCCGGGGTGCCAGCGAAACAGTATTCGGTGATTTCTTCGCCGAGACCAAGTGTTTCGAAGATTTGCGCACCGCGGTAACCACTGACGGTGGAGATCCCCATCTTGGCCATCACCTTCAGGAAGCCGTATTCCATCATCGCGATGTAGTTCTGGCGGAGTTCGCGTGGTGTCACCGTCTCAAGGCCGCGAGTGGCGGAGAGTCGGGCGCTGGCATCGAGGGCCAATCGCGGGTGGACCGCAGCTGCACCATAACCGACGAGCACTGCCATCTGATGCACATCCCAAACATCGCCGGCATCGCAAACGATATCGGCTTTGGTACGCAAACCGGCAGCAATCAGCTGGTGGTGAATGGCGCCAACGGCAAGCGCCATAGGTACGTGAGCGCGGTTTTCATCCACCGCGCGATCGCTGAGCAGAATGAGATTGGCACCGTAGTTCACGGCACCGATGGCTTCGGCAACGAGCTGTTCGAGCCGATTCTGAAGTGATTCGCCATCCAGCGCGAATGTCGCATCGAGGTGGGCGATCGACAGTCCGGACGACGAAACGATCGCGTCCAGTTCGTGCGATGCGAGCACAAAGCTCTTCAGATGAAGCAGATGCGCATGACTGCCAGATCGCTCCAGCAGATTGCCGCGCGTGCCAAGCCACGTATCCAGCGCCATTACGCGACGTTCCCGCAAGGAATCGATTGCCGGATTTGTAACCTGAGCGAATCGCTGGCGGAAATACGCCGTCACTGGCCGTGGGGTGGTGCTGAGAACTGCCAGAGGGGCGTCATCGCCCATGCTCCAGGTCGGTTCCTTGCGCTCACCGGCCATCGGATTGATGATCAGCCGCAAATCCTCGGCACTGTAGCCGAATGCCTGCTGAATTTGCACGACCTCGACTGGCGTCTTGGTGCTGGCGGCTCGGGTCTTGGCATCGGCATCAACCGGTACCGGCAGAGGCTCGTCGGCAGCATCGCCGGGGATAAACAGAATCCGATGTTCTTCCAACCAGCGCTGATATGGCGCATTTTTGGAAACGGCCTGCTTGATCTCGTGATTGCGAAGCACCTTACCGGCATCGGTATCCACAAGGATCATTTGGCCAGGCCCAAGGCGGCCGCGTTCAACGACGCTCGCCGGATCGATTTCGACTGTACCGGATTCGGATCCGCACACGAACATGCCATCGTCGGTGATCGCAAAGCGCAGTGGTCGGAGACCATTGCGATCCAGCGCTGCACCGGCCAAAACACCATCGCTAAAGCTGAGAGCCGCGGGGCCATCCCATTGCTCCATGACTCCGGCGTGATAATCGTAGAAGGCACGGAGATCGGCATCCATTTCCGGAAGCTGCTCCCACGGTTCCGGAATCGCCATCATCAGCGCGTGCGGGAGAGAGCGACCGTTATGTCGCAAGAGTTCGATGGCGGTATCGAGACTAAGGGAATCACTCCCCTCCATCGCGACAGGTGGATCGAGATCCAGTGTTTGGCCATCATCTTCCATCACCATCTGTGCAGCGCGGGCTTTCATCCAGGTGCGATTGCCCTGCACGGTGTTGATCTCACCATTGTGGGCAATGAAGCGGAATGGCTGTGCCAGGCCCCAGGTTGGCTGAGTATTTGTGCTGAAGCGCTGGTGGAAAAGCGCAATCGCGGATTCGACTCGTTCATCTGCCAAATCAGGATAAAAGCGAGCGAGATCCTCTGGCAAGCAGAATCCCTTGTAAATAAGTGTGCGGAAACTACAGGACACTGCAAAAAAGTCGTCATCGGTGAAACCGGCTCCGCGCAGGTTTTTCTCGATCTCGCGGCGCACAAGCATGAGCTTCCGCTCGTAGTCTCCATCGGACATTTCGGCTGGTCTACTGATGAGCATTTGCACGATTTCCGGCAATGTATCCCGGGCGGATTGACCGAGGATCGCTGGGTCGGTTGGAACCTGACGGGTCGCCAGCACCTCGAGCCCTCTCGCCTGCACGGCAGTCTCTACCCTGTCGAAATTGTCGTCATCGTTGCGAGGCAGGAACAGCATGGCCACGCCATATTCGCCAGCTGCGAGATCGCCGTGACCGGATTCGGCCAGCGTATCGGTAAAAAGCACATGCGGCACCTGGATCATGATGCCTGCACCGTCACCGGTGCGCGCATCGGCCCCGACAGCACCGCGATGTGTGAGGTTCACCAACCCGGCCAACGCCTTTTCCACAATTGAGCGACTGCGAGTGCCATCGATTTGGGCGACCAGGCCGACACCACAAGCATCATGCTCGAGCATCTTGTCGTAAAGCGGCCAGTTGCGTTGGTTCATAGATGTTCTCCCAAACTTCTTGCAGTGTCATTTGAGCGCAGAGCACGAATCCGGTCGAACTGACTTATTCCAGTGAGGTTTCGTGCTCGGGACGAACATTGTCCGGGCTCATTTCGGCTCCATCCACAGCATTGTGTCGGGGTCTCTATTGTAAGAAGTGCACATCCATTCGTGGAAGTGGCACAATATCCCGAATCTTCTCCCACAATTTGGACGTTCCGCACAAGTTCGTGCATTATGTACCTCACAACGGGTGGTTACTCTGCCCAGTTGACCACTCTTTTTTACGATTCGAGGTGTATATGACCGCCAATCCCGATCTGGATTACATCGATTTCCCGCCTTCTCGCGAGGAAATTCAGCGCACCATGGATACGCTGAGCGAAAACGATGTGAGCCTGGTACATCTGCAGTTCAGTGATATTGCCGGTGGTGGCCGCACAGTAACGATCCCGGTTTCGTTGCTCTCAAAGGTTTTTCGGCGTGGATTCCGATTCGATGGCGCAGCCATTAGCGGTGGTTTGCGCCAGGTAGAGATGGATCTCTTTTTGGCGCCCGATCCCAGCACGCTCATCGTTCTGCCACCAGAACCGGATCAGCCGAGAAAGGCCCAACTCTTCTGCTGGGTTACACGCAAGGCGGGTCAGCCGTTCCCTGGTGATCCGCGCACGATTCTGCAGCGACAGCTGCATCGGGCCTCTGCATTGGGCCTTGATTACCGGGTAGGTATCGAGCTTGAGTTCTACCTGTATAAGGGCAATTCCCTGGCGGAAGCGATTCGTGGAGGGGTCGACGACAGCTTCGGGTACTTCAGCGATGGCTCTGTCGGAACTGCGGTGGTGCGAGACGAGATCGTGGCCACCATGCACGAGCTTGGGCTGGGCGTACATGGAGCACATCACGAGACGGGTCCGGGTCAGCAGGAGCTGGATCTGCGCCATCTCGGCGGAATTCGCATTGCCGATCAGCTCACAAGTACGCGTCAGATTATCCGCGTGATCGCCCGCAAGCACGGCATGAATGTCACCTTTATGGCCAAGCCGTTCGATGACGCCCCAGGTAGCGGTATGCACCTGTTCCAACGAATGCTGAAGCTTGAGGATGGGACCGATTTGCTTCGGGATGGCGATTCTCACGAAATCAACAAGACAGCCGGTCATATGATTGCCGGGCAGTTGCGCCACTCCGCCGCAATGAGTGCCATTCTGAATACCACCGTGAATTCGTACAAGCGCCTTTCGGATGGTCATCGCGCCCCCGCCTGGGCAACCTGGGCACGAGTTTCGGAGGCGTCCCTCCTTCGTATCCCGACGATTCCCGCCGGAACCGCGACCGAGATCGAGCTTCGCAGTCCGGATGCGATGGCAAATCCATATCTGGCCATCGCGGTGGCTCTGGGCAGCGCCGTATACGGCATCGAGCACGAACTCGATCCTCCGGAACCGTTCGATGAGAATCTGGTCCATTACCAGCCACAGGAATACGCCCGTCTTGGAGTGGAGCGGCTCCCGCAAACGCTCGGCGATGCGATTGAGACACTCGCGCAGGATGAGACCATGCGCGAGATCCTCGGTCACTACATCGTCGACCAGTTGGTGACGGTGAAGCGCGGCGAATGGGATTCCTACCGACGACATGTGAGCCCGTGGGAACACGCCCGATATGGGGAGCTTTAGAGATGGAAAGTGGAGCTCCACGCGAGTACGGTGTGATCACCGTCCGCGACATTCTCAGTTTTGCGCTACCGCCGAAGAGCATGGTGGCATCCGGCGCGAACGGCCTCGGCAAGGAAGTCACCTGGGCAACCCGTTTGCGCGCGACTATGCCGGCGTTTGGTCACATTGCCGGTGGCGAGATCGTGATTCTGGATCCTTCCGTACTGGAGATGATCGATGAGAACCTGACGCTGGCAGGTGCTATCCGCCAACTCAGCACGTTTGGCGTCTCCGTTATTGCCACCACCGGAACCACGGATCCATCGGCACGATCCGCCGCCGATGCCGCGAATCTGCCGCTCATCGAACTCCCGGCTGATGCCGATCTCGGCCATCTGGAGCGGACCGCAGCCCGCACCATCGCCGAGCGGCGGCGCGCGCTGCAGCAAAAAGGGCAGGAATTCGGTCGGCAACTGATGGATATGGCCATCAGTGGCGATTCCATCGCCCAACTGGCCGAAGAACTGGGTGCACTTTCCGGGAGGGCAGTGCTCATCGAGACCGCCGAGCATCAGGTGCTGGCATGGCAGCCGGATGCCAACGATGTGCTTGATGAACGCATGGCGCGTTCGATTCTGGAACCTTCCCAGGCCGCTGTTTCAAGTTGGCTGCGATCTGTACGATCCTCGAGTTCCGCGGAACCGCCAGTTCATGGCTGGTCTGATGCGGCCGGCTGGACCCGACTTGTGTCGCCGGTAACGGGTCGTAACGGACTTCTCGGCAGTATTAGCATGCTGATTCCCACCCACGAGGAGCGTCCGGAAGACACCATTCTGATGAGCCGATCCGCGGCGGCATCCGCGGTAACGCTGGCGCAAGAACTGGCCACACACGCTGCTCGCCGCGAGGTGGAGCTGAATGTATTGGACGAATTGCTGGATGGCGCGCTGCGTAGCGAAATCGCACTCGCGCAGCAGGCAGAGCGGCTCGGTCATAACCTGAACCAGGTTTTCGTTACGATGGTTGGTCGTCCGGATACCCAGCAAGGAGGAGCCGCCAGATCTCGCGAAGCCCGTAATCAGGCACTCGAAGACGGTGTGCGCGCGTTTGTCAGCACCATCGATTCAACGGATGTTCTGTGGCGGGTGCGAAATGCCAATGTCGAAATCGTGATACCAGATCACATGGTGCTCAATAACGCTCAGCTTCCCTTTCAATTGCAGACACTTCTCACGCAGGCACTGGCCAATCATCAGCTCTCGGATGCGGTATCGATTGGGATTGGTCGGTACGATTCTGGCATGCAGGGAATCCGCCGCAGCCATCAGGATGCTCGACAGTCGCTCACCCTTGGTCGCCGCCTGTACGGCAGCGGACATGTGACCGATTATGATGATCTGGGCATTTATCGTTTGATTCTGGCAGCGGAAAATCTCCCGGAACTGCGAGCCTTCCACGATGAATCGCTGAATGAACTCATCGAGTACGACCGGGTGCACAACAGCACGCTGGTACAAACACTGGAGGCATTCTTCCAGGCGAACTGCAGCCCCAAGGAGGCCGCTTCGATTCTTCAGGTCCACCGCAACACGGTGCTCTATCGCCTTGAGCGAATCGCCGAGATCACTGGTCAGAATCTGGACGATTCCGATGTGCGATTGCGATTACACCTCGCGCTGTATGTGCGCACGGCGCTTGGAGTTTAAAGCCAGGAGATTGCGGCGGATTCGATTCGCTTGAGCGCTTCATCAATATTCGCCTCAGACGTTGCATAGCTGAGGCGAATATATCCCTCCCCAGCATCGCCGAAACTGGTGCCACTGACGGCTGCGACTCCGTAGTCATCCAGCAACCGATTGGCGAACTCATCGCTGCTCATCCCGAACCCGCTGATATTAGGGAATGCATAGAATGCACCCAGCGGTTCGACACAACTAATTCCGGTAATGGCATTGAGTCCATCGACGATTCGCCTGCGACGTGTATCGAACGCTGATCGAAATCGGGTCACATCTCCCCACGGTCCGGTGAGCGCCGCAATACCCGCGCGCTGCGTGGCGACGTTTGTGCACGAATTACTGTTGATCATCAGCGTCGTCAGCGGCTCCACCAGTTCTTTCGGGCAGAGACCGTATCCGAGCCGCCAGCCGGTCATGGCGAAGGTTTTACTGAAACCATCGAGCAAGATCGTGCGCTCATTCATGCCTGGGATCGCCGCGATCGAAGCGTGTTCTTCTCCATAAAGAAGCTCGCTATAGATTTCATCGGCCAGCACGATCAGGTCGTTCTCAATGGCGATTTCGGCGATCGCCTCAAGATCAGCCTTGGGCAGGACATTTCCGCACGGATTGCCGGGAGAATTGAGAATCAGCAATCGGGTACGCTCGTTAACCAAACCACGAAGCTCATCGACATCGAGGCGGAAGTTGTTTTCTTCGCGCAATACGGCTGGAACGGCTTTAGCGCCGGTGTACTCGATCATCGAGCGGTAAATCGGAAATCCGGGATCCGGATAGATCGCTTCGTCACCTGCCTGAAGCAGCGCCAGCATGGCGAAGAACATCACGGGCTTGCCGCCTGGGGTGACAAGTACCTGATCGGCCGAGTAATGTGCGGATCGGGATTCGGCGATATAGGCTGAGATCGCTTCTCGCAGTTCAGGATCCCCCTGGGCAGGACCGTAATGTGTCCAGCCGGATTGCAGCGCCTCGACGGCTGCGTTCACGATGTGGCCTGGCGTATCGAAATCGGGCTCGCCGATCTGCATGTGCACGACCGATTTACCCTGCGCTTCCAGAGCTCTGGCGCGTGCGAGCACGGCGAAGGCGGATTCTGTTCCGATACGATGCATGCTCTCGGCGAGTCGAATAGACATGGTTGGTTCCTTTGGAGAAATCGAAAGAGGGCATTTTCCCCTCAGCCATCGCGAACAGGCAACGGAGTTTACATTCCCATATATCGTCACTGTAGTGTATGATTCAGGCAAGGCTCGGCTAATGTATACACTAGACGAACCGACATCTGAAGAAGCATGGTATCTCCCTCCAGGTGGTATCGTGTCCGCCTAACAACTTCTGGAGATCGCCCGCATGTCATCCGAATCGACACGCGCAGGGCTCACTCCCCTGCAGCCAATTGAGCGCCGTAATCTTGGATCGGATGTGTATCGCATCCTTCGGGATCGCATCCTGAGCCAGGAGCTCAAGGCGGGAGAGAAGCTTTCTGACCTGAGACTCAGCTCTGAGCTGGGTGTGAGCCGCACCCCAATCCGCGAAGCATTGCACCAGCTGGCACAAGATGGTGTGGTTATTGCCGAACCGAACCGCGGCTTCTTCGTGGCCACCTTCACCCGTGGCGATCTTGAAGAGATCTTCGAGCTACGCCGCGTGCTGGAACTCTATGCCATCCGGCAACTGGGCGAAGTGGACCACTCGGAGGAGCTGGAACGCGCCATTTTCGAGCTCGATCACGTCGAACGCCTCATCTCCAACGCCTCCACTCGCGAGGAGAAATATGAGGCCGGAGATGCGTTCCTCAAAACCGACCGTGGATTCCACAGTTGGCTGGTTTCCACCGTTGGTAACAAGCGCATGAGCACAATCGTCGGTGGATTGTGGACACAAATCGCCATTTTCCAGCAAGTGGAAGATGAAATTCCGGATTGGATGCAGGTAGCTGTGGATCAGCACCGCGCCCTGCTCAACCACCTGAAGGAAGGCGATATCGAGGGTGCCACCAAACTGATGTCATCTCACCTTGATGATATGCGTGAACTCGTGCTGGATGATTTCGCCGGCTAGCGCGCACCCGAGGGTTTCAATGAATATCACCACATTCGAGGATTTCCGCGATGTGTTGTCAACAGCGGCGGGCAATGCCTGCCGCTGTTCCCGTTCCAGCCTCGCCGAAACCATCACCGAGATTGCTGGCCAAACCACTATGTGGGCACCAGCAGATTTCTCACGAGGCTTCGATGGTTTGGGCGATGAGCTGGCCGTTCATGGCATCGAGCTCCACACCGATCCTTCTCCGGAATCCACCCGCGATCAATCGTGGGGCATCACCATCGCTCGCGGTGCCATCGCCGAAACCGGCAGTGTTGTGCTGGAGGAGCGAGAAATCGAAAAACGCAGCGTGAGTCTGATGACCAACAACCTCATCGTGCTCTGCCCACTTGACCAACTGCTGCCCAGCCTTGATGATGCTGCCAAACTGTTGAGATCAATCGCCGAAAACGGCAGTAGCTACGCCACGCTCGTGAGTGGACCCAGCCGCACAGCGGATATCGAGCGCCAACTCACCATCGGTGTTCAGGGACCTGGCGAACTGCACGTGATTTTTGTTGAGGAGTAATCATGCAACTCATCCATTTTGCGCTAAATCCACAGGATTCCGATGAGCGTTTCGCACCACGGCTCGGAGTACTGCTGGGCGAGACGATCGCCGAAGTCGTGAATCTGGCCGATTCGGAGAAGCGGGTCGATCTGTTCACCACTCCGCTGGAATCGCTGCGCAAATGGGCCGCACTCGCGGCCGAAACCGGCGAGCGGATCGCGCTGAGCCAGGTAACACCTGTGCCAGTTCCCCCACGGCTCATCTGGGCCGCTGGTGTGACCTACAAACGCAGCCAGGAAGCGCGGATGGAAGAATCCACCCAGAAGGATGTGTACGACAAGGTTTACGATGCCGAACGCCCCGAGATCTTCCTCAAGTGCGCCACAGTGGCATCTTCGCATGAAGACCCCATCACCGTGCGCTCCGATTCCACCTGGGATGTACCAGAACCGGAGCTCACGCTGGTGATTAATAACCAGAAAGAGATTGTGGCGTTCGGCATCGGCAACGACGTTAGCAGTCGCTCGATCGAGGGGGAGAATCCGCTCTACTTGCCTCAGGCGAAGATGTGGAATGGCAGTGCCAGCCTGAGCAGTATTCTGCGACTCAACACCGAGGATCTGGACGCCACCATTCTCGACATCGCCCTCAAGGTGGAACGAGCCGGCAAATCCGTATTCACCGGCGAAACCAACACATCTGCCATGCACCGTTCGTTTGAGGATCTCGTCACCTGGCTGCACCGTGGGCAGGATTTTCCGCTCGGAGCATATCTGATGACAGGAACCGGCATTGTTCCTGGTGAGGACTTCACCCTCAAGGGCGGCGACGTCGTGACGATTACCATCGCGGAGATCGGCGAACTTCGCAACGAGGTGGTGGTGCTCGATGTCGCAAACAACTCGTTGAAACAGTAGCTCTCAACCGCTCGAGAGGAGGCACACGTGGCCAATCTCTTTTCTCCAGGCAATCTGACTCACGCCGAACGTGGCGAAACCGCGCTCGATGCCGTCACGATCACTCTGCATCCAAACGACAATGTCGCCATCTCCCGCACGGCGCTTCTACCGCGGACTGTGCTCACCTCTGATACGGACAGCATCACCGTGGCGCGAATGGTACCGCCGGGCCACAAGATCGCCATTGCACCCATCGCCGAGGGCGCGGAAATCCTCCGATACGGTCAGATCATTGGACATGCTTCCACGGACATTCAGGCGGGCGATCATGTGCATACACACAATGTGGTGACACATCAGGGCGAACTCAAGCTCGATTACGACTTCTCCAGCCAGGTAATTCCGGTCGATTACGCCCCGGAAGCCGAGCGCCGCACGTTCAAAGGATTTCGGCGACCAGATGGCCGCGTCGGTACCCGGAACTACCTCGGCATTATCGCCAGCGTCAATTGCAGTTCCACCGCGACTCAGCGGATCGTCGAGCACTTCCGCGACAATCCGATCATGGAGCAGTACCCGAATGTAGATGGTGTCATCGGCTTCCCGACCAAGGGAGGTTGCGGTGCGCACCACGGCAGTGCCCATTTGGCCATGCTGCAACGCACCATGGCAGGAATCGTGGATCATCCGAATGTGGGTGGCTACATCGTCATGAGTTTGGGCTGTGAGGATAATCAGCCTCAAGAGATGATCGAAAACACTTCAATGCACCATCAGCAACCCACGGTGGTGACGATTCAGGAAGATGGTGGTTTCCGAAAGTCTGTGGAAGCCGGAATCGCCGCGGTAGAGGCGCTACTCCCCGTGGTGAACAGTTTTGAGCGCGAGGAAGTGCCTGCCAGCGAACTCACCGTCGCACTCCAATGTGGCGGCTCCGATGGCTGGAGCGGTGTCACCGCCAATCCGGCATTGGGCAAGGCCGCAGATCTGATCGTAGCGCAGGGTGGCACGGTGGTGCTGGGCGAAACCAGCGAGGTCTACGGTGGCGAGCATCTACTCACGCGAAGGGCTGTGACTCCAGAAATCGGTCAAAAACTTGTCGACAAGATCCACTGGTGGGAGGAATACACCGCTATGTGGGGTGCGGAGATTGATAACAATCCGAGCCCGGGCAACAAACTGGGCGGGTTGACGACGATCTACGAAAAGAGTCTCGGCGCCATTGCCAAAGCAGGCACAACGCCGATGACGGATGTGATCGAGTACGCCGAACGCATCACCGGTCGTGGATTTATCCACATGGATACTCCCGGATTTGATCCGGTGAGCGCAACCGGTCAGGTAGCAGGCGGCTGCAATCTGGTGGTGTTCACCACTGGTCGAGGTTCGGCATTCGGATTCAAGCCGGCTCCGAGTCTAAAAATCGCTACGAACTCAACGCTCTTCGCCAAGCAAGAGCCGGATATGGATATCAACGCTGGCAAGATGCTCGATGGCGTGAGTCTGGAGGATATGGGTGCCGAGATCTTCGACCACATCCTCCGAGTGGCTAGCGGCGAACAAACCAAGAGCGAAGCCGATGATATCGGCGAGGAAGAATTCAACCCGTGGATGCTGGGTGCAACGCTGTAGCCCTGCGTGGAAAGCTCGATTCAATGACCCATACGTCTCTGCCATTCAAAGATCTTTGCGAACGCGCTCTGGAAGATAGTCAGCAGAGCACCAGCCTCTCCAACTTCCAGACTTCCTGGCGAACGACCCGGGACGCCCAGTTCACGGATGTGAACTTCAGTGAGCAGCGCGCAAAGATGAAGGCGGCGAAGACCGAGGCGATCGATAATCTGGATCAATATCTGGATCAGTTCATTGCTGCGGCCGAGAAATCCGGAGCCAAGGTTCACCTCGCCGAAACCGCAGAGGATGCGAATAACATCGTCCGCCGCATCGCGGCGCAGCACCAGGTGAAGCTTGTCGCCAAATCAAAGTCCATGGTGAGCGAGGAACTCTTCCTGAACGATGCGCTTGCTGAAGACGGGATCGAGGCAATCGAGACCGATCTCGGCGAATGGATTGTGCAGCTCCGCAAGGAGCGACCAAGCCATATGGTGATGCCAGCAATTCACCTGAGTCGAATGCAGGTCGGTGAGATATTCACAGATTACTTTGGTCGCGAGATCTCGCGCGAGGATGTTTCCGAACAAGTACACGTGGCTCGCGATGAAATCCGCGATGTGTTTTTCAAGGCTGGAATGGGCATCACCGGTGCCAATGCGCTCATCGCCGAGAGCGGCACCGTGATGATGGTGACGAACGAAGGCAACGGTCGGCTCAC
>JAFAEA010000413.1 GCA_023424355.1 Chloroflexota bacterium
CCGATACCGTGTTTTCCGCCGCTGCCGACGTTGTAGAAATGTGGCTAGACGAAGGAATATTGGCGACGATGAACGCTACCAATGGCGTGGCATCCGTAATCGAGCAAGCACAAGGGAGCAATACTCCGTGACTGATTCAATCAAAACCATCGGGGTTGTCGGCGCTGGCACCATGGGTGCAGGCATCGCACAGGTTATCGCCACCAGCGGATTCGATGTTGTACTCATCGATGCCTCTAACGAGTTCGTGGATCGCGGCATGAGCCGCATCCAAAGTGATCTGGCCAAGTCGGCTTCTCGTGGCCACATCGCTCCGAACGACCATGATGCTGCGGTTGCCAGAATTGCTGCCGGAACTGATTACACAACATTGGCCAAATGCCAGGTGGTGATCGAGGCAGTTCCGGAAACGCTGGCAATCAAGGAACCAGTGCTCACCAAAATCTCCGAGAATGTTTCCGCAGATTGCATCATCGCCAGCAATACCTCCAGTCTTTCGATTACCGACCTCTCGACCTTCATCGCTAATCCTGAACGAGTGGTGGGAATGCACTTCTTCAATCCGGTTCCACGCATGGAACTCGTGGAAGTTGTCGCAGGCAACACCACCGACGAGTTGACGGCAGAAACCGTGACAGAACTCGCGAAATCGCTTGGCAAAACACCGGTTAGAAGTGCGGACCGTGCAGGCTTCATCGTTAATCGGATTCTGATTCCGATGATCAATGAGGCCATCCAGGCGTTGCATGAAGGAGTCGGCTCCGCTGAGGATATCGACACCGCCATGAAACTCGGCGCAGCGCATCCGATGGGTCCGCTGGCGCTGGGTGATTTGATTGGACTCGATGTGGTGCTGGATATCATGCGAGTACTGGAAGATGCCTTCGGCGAGAAGTACACGCCCTCCCCTCTGCTGATTGACCGGGTGGAATCCGGCCGACTTGGCCGAAAATCAGGCAAGGGCTTCTTTGAATATGGCGGGAGCAAGTAATGGCAGATCGAGGTAGACCGCTCCGTATTCTGGTGGCCAAACCCGGGCTGGATGGTCACGATCGTGGCGCCAAAGTCATGGCGAGGGCATTCCGCGATGCCGGTATGGAAGTGATCTATACCGGCTTGTTCCAGACTCCTGAGATGATCGCAAGCGCCGCCTTGCAAGAGGATGTCGATGCCGTTGGCCTCAGCATTCTTAGTGGTGCGCACATGACGCTCTTCCCGGCCATCGTGGAGGCGCTGAAGGCCGTGGGGCGCGATGATGCGCTCATCGTTGCCGGTGGAACTATCCCCGCTGAGGATATCCCTGCGATCGAAGAGATGGGAATTAGTAAGGTATTTGGACCCGGCACACCACTGCAGGTTGCAGTGAGCTATGTGCAGGAAAATACTCCGGTGCGCGATGACATCGCCTGATTCCGGCCGCCAGTCGCTCACCGATCTGGCGCTTGCCGGAGATCGTCGTGCCCTCGCCCGATTGATCACTCATATCGAAAACGACACAGATCTCGGCCAAACCGCGCTGGATAAACTCTACCCGCACACCGGCAAGGCCCATATCATCGGCATCACCGGACCTCCTGGTGGTGGCAAGAGCACCTTGGTAAATGAACTGATTCGCGCGTGGCGAAGTGCCGGACTGAACGTAGCAGTCGTCGCTGTCGATCCGAGCTCGCCTCTAACAGGTGGCGCGACTCTGGGCGACCGCATCCGCATGCAGGAATGGTTCGCGGATGAAGGCGTGTTCATCCGTAGCATGGCCTCGCGACGGTTCGGCGGCGGGTTGGCGCAGAGCACCATCGCGGTGGCGCACGCGTTCGATGCCGCCGGATTCGATATCGTGGTCATCGAAACTGTTGGGACTGGTCAGGATGAAGTAGCCATTGCCAACCTCGCAATGACCACCCTTCTGGTACAGGTACCAGGCAGCGGCGATGGCGTGCAGGCAATCAAGGCTGGCAGTCTGGAAATCGGCGATATCCTCGTGGTTACCAAGGGGGATCGCCCGGAAGCGACTGAGCTCACGCGCGATTTGCGGAGCATCCGGAGCCTCGGAATCATGGCCGGTGCCGACGATTCTGGCTGGAGCCAGCCAGTGGTGCGCACAAGTGCTCTGACGGGAGAAGGGATCGAATCTCTGGTCACCACCATTGATGAGCACCTCCAGTGGCTCCGCGACAATGGTGAGGAGACAAACCGCCGCCGGGAGATCATCGCCGCCGAGATCAGCGTGCGTGTGCAAGGCAAGTTGATGCAGCGGTTCTCCGTGGAGGATGAAAATCTCCAACATTTGGTTGACCAGGTGCTGCGTAGAGAAATCACCGCCAACCGCGCCGCAGACACATTGCTTTCAGAACACTGATGGACGCCCAATAATTCGATAATTGCCGTACAATTGACATGTTCACAAAGCACGGAGGCGTCGCCATGTCACAAACGCTGTTGTATGACGAAACTTGCGGTTTCTGCACGTCCGTTGTGCAGTGGGTCGGAAGGCAAAAACGAGGGAACCTGATTCAGATTCAACCCTGTCAGTTTGCGTTGGTAACCGGAAAATTCCCCGTAACGTCCACTGATTGCGTGACCTCGATCCAGCTCTTCGACGACCTCGGCGAGAAATCGACCAAAGGCCAGGCAGTTGCCAGTGTGCTTTCCACATTGTGGGATTCGCCCTGGCCAGTCCGTATCGCACGGGTTCCCGGAATTCGCCAGATCATCGATGCCGGATACACATTTGTGGCGGTAAATCGGCACCGCCTGCCAGGAATCAAGCAAATGTGCGCCGCTGGTGATAAATCTCAGTGCGGCCCTTCCAGTTAGTTGTAAACACTTTGATTTGATACTCGAATGGCCCCCGGCGGAAATTCCGCCGGGGGCCATTCGTTGCTATACGCGTTGAGTCACATCGCTACTGGCGGCGACTACGCAGCGTGGAAAGGACGAAGTGTCCGCCCAACATGAGCAACACGGTAGAAGCGCCAACTACCGGCCAGAACGCGGCCGGGATGACCGAACCACTACCAGTTGATGGCAGTTCGTTGACCACCGGTGCACCCGAATCAGAAGAATCACCTCCAGGCGATTCCGGAACCGGAGATGTTACAGACGCATTCGCGCTGTAGACCAGGTTCGGGTTGCCGGAACCTTCTGCGATGGAGATGGCAATGCTGGCATCGGAATCTTGCGCCGATACCACATAGCTACCTGCAGGCAGATTCACCGCTCCGGTTCCGTTGATGGTGTACGACCCACCATCGGCAACCTGGAACAAGGTCATGCTCGGTGCAGCGATGCTGGCACTCACGCTGGTGATGTACACAGCACCAGTTTCCTGGGATGTGAAGGTGAGCGTGGCAGATGCTGGTGAGCATCCTGTAGCGCCCGTAATCGGATCACTACCGGCCTTGTATTCGAACTGGGAAGTGGTTACGGATTCACAGGCATAGACAGACACATTGACTGTGCCCGAGCCATCGTCTGCACCATCGTCGTTCGAATCATCATCCACAGCGTCAGTTGCATCGGTATCCGTAGCATCAGTATCAGTTGCGTCAG
>JAFAEA010000013.1 GCA_023424355.1 Chloroflexota bacterium
CTAACGACCTTCTTCTGCTTCCAATCGATGCCGACAGCTACGGTTACGAGGCCGTCGTTCGCCATGGTGGCGCGGTCGCGAAGCGCAGGATCGTGCACGAGCCCCACGCTGGATCCTTCAACAATCACGGTGCCGACATCCACCTGTCCACTGATATGGATACCATCGTCTGAGATAGTGATGACATCGCCGATGTACACGCGGTGAACTTTCTCGCGCGGAATCGCCTCTTCCACCGCCATATCGCTGTAGAGCGCGAGCATACGAGGCTCGCCATGGGTCGGAATCACGTGCTCTGGCCGCACCATCTGAATCATTTCACGGAGCTCATCACGGTAGGCGTGTCCAGAAACATGCACCCGCGCGAGCGTGGGATACACAACTTCGGCACCGGTATCGAACAGCTTGTCGATGACCTGGTAGATCGCCGTTTCATTGCCGGGGATCGGTGAAGCAGAAATGACGAACGTATCGCCTTCTTTGGCCTGCAGCTTCGGATGCTCGTTGGTAGCTATGCGGCTGAGCACCGCCATCGGCTCGCCCTGGCTTCCCGTGACGAGATACACCAGCTTGTTATCCGGCACACCATCTGCCCGCTTGGCAGGCAGGATGGTTTCTTTCTCGTCAGTCAGATACTTGAGCTCGCGCGCCACGCGCACATAGTTCTCGAGGCTGCGGCCCATCGGCACCACACGACGTCCGGTACGGGCGGCCTGATGGATCACCTGCTGGAATCGCGAGATTGAGGACGCAAAAGTCGCCAGAATGATTCGACCCGGTGCCTGATCGAAGAGTTGCGTGAGCGTCTCGTTCACCGCCACTTCGCTCAGTGTGTGGCCATCGCGCTCGGCATTGGTGGTATCAGAGATCAGCAGCCGCACGCCCTTATCACCGTAGGAGCGAATGGTGTCCTTATCGGTTGGCTTGCCGTCCTCAGGGGTCGGATCCAGCTTGAAGTCGCCGGTCACCACGATCACGCCTTGCGGACTGGTGATGGCGAAACCACAGGAATCCGGGATGCTGTGCGTCACCCGGAACGGTTCGAGCGTGAAGTCGCCGGCTTCCAATTTGGGATGCTCATCCGGATCGAAGACGTTCACCTTCACCTTGTCGGCGAGTTTGCGCTCCTGCAGCTTGCTTAGAATGAGGCCGGCCGTGAGTTGAGTGGCATATATGGGCGCGCCCACTTCTTCCCACAACCACGGCAGCGCGCCGATGTGATCCTCATGACCATGGGTGATGAAGATGCCGCGAACCTTGTCCTTGCGTCCCTTCAGGTAGCCGACGTCCGGCAGGATGAGATCGATGCCTGGCTGATCGATATCCGGAAAGCCAAGGCCGAAATCGACGACCACGATATCCTGATCGGTTTCGAACAGCATCAGATTCTTGCCGATCTCCCCGACTCCACCGAGAAAGATGACGCGTACATCGGACATGGGCTGGTTCTCCTGGCTTGTTAGAAAAGACTCTGTTGGCGGGCATCACCCTGATTGTTCGCAGCTGCTTCGCGAGCCTTGTCCCGCTCGGCCAGCAATCGCGGCAGCTTGAGGAAATCGGCTTCAAGTTCTGGTCGCAGAGATCCATTGTGCAGCGCCGCCGCCGGATGGTACATCGGCACAATGTAACGGCCATCCACCTCTTTCGGCTGGCCGTGGATCTTGCTGATGCGCTCCCCGGGGAAATACCTTGCCATTGAGAAGCGGCCGAGTGTGACGATCACATCCGGATCGATAGCAGCGATTTGCTGATCGAGGAAGTGACGACAGGCCACGATTTCATCTGGAAGTGGATCACGATTACCTGGCGGTCGATGCTTCACAACGTTGGTGATGAACACATCGTCGCGAGAAAGTCCAGCCTTCGCCAAAAGCTCCGTGAGAAATTTGCCGGAGTTGCCGACAAATGGTTTGCCTTGCGTATCTTCGTGATGCCCGGGTGCTTCGCCGATGAGCAGGATTCTGGCTTCGGGATTCCCCTCGCCAGGCACCGCATTGTTGGCACCACGATACAGCTCACACCGCGTGCAAGCCGATATCTGAGAACGCAAATCTTCCAAAGAAACACCGGATTCCATGAACAAGTACCCCTCCATTTACGGAAGGAAGTATACGCCTAACCCTTTACCGCACCCTGCGTGATGCCATCGATCAGCTGACGCTGGAAGAGCACAAACACAATCATCAGCGGCAGGAAGATGATTGTTGCACCTGCAGCAATCAGCGGAATGTTGGCAGTCCAGCGATCCTGGAAGTACATCAGACCTACCGGCAAGGTGTGATATTTCGGATTGATATTCACCACCAGTGGAAGCATGAACTCGTTCCAGGTCCAGATGAAGAACATGAGTCCAACCGTACCGACCATGGGTCGACTGAGCGGGAACATCACTTGCCAGAGAGTCTGCCAGCTATTGGCGCCATCGACGATTGAGGCTTCCATGATGTCTTTGGGTATGGTCTGGAAACTCTGCCGCATCAACAGTGTGCCGAAGCTGAGGCTCATGGCAATCTGCGGCAGAATCAACCCGATGAGGGAATCCAGCATGCCAAGTTCGCGCAGCACGTAGTACAGCGGCACCACCATCGCCTGCAGCGGAATCACCAGACCCAGCAGCAGATAGCCAAACGCGAGCCCTGAGCCACGGAATCGGAAGCGAGCGAAGGCGAATCCGGTCAGCGTCGAAAGAAACAGCGATGGAATCACCACGCCGACGGCAACGATGACGCTATTGAGGAAGAATCGCCCGAAGCGGCCCTGATTCCAGGCTTCGCGATAGTTCTCCCATTGAGGTTCGG
>JAFAEA010000146.1 GCA_023424355.1 Chloroflexota bacterium
ACCAACACCGGTAACGTGACCCTGACCGATGTCGAAGTCGCCGATCCGATGGTTGGCCTCACCTGGACCGATGGCAACACCATTGCCACAATCGCCCCGGGCGAGAGCATCAACCTCACGGCTACCTACGTGGTGACCCAGGCCGATGTGAACAACGGCGAAGTCGTGAACTGCGCGGATGCCATGGGTATGGCTCCGGATGAGACTGAAGTCGGCAGCAACGAATCGTGCGAAAACATCGGTATCGAGCCGACACCGGCACTCACGCTGGTCAAGACCTCGACCGAAGCTACTGGCGATGACAACCAACTGGATGTCGATGAAGTGATTACCTACACCTTCACCGTCACCAACACTGGTAACGTCAGTCTGAGCGACATCACGATCGATGACCCGATGGTCGGCCTTACGTGGACCGATGGCAACACCATCGCCGCGCTGGAACCAGGTGCATCTGCCGAACTCACCGCCACATATGCGGTGACTCAGAACGATGTAAATCAGGGCATCATCGTGAACTGTGCCGATATCTCGGCAATGACACCAGGCGAGGCACCGGTCACCGGTGAGCGCGCATGTGTCACTGATCTCATCGATCAGGAGTTCGCTCTGACCATCGTTCAGGAATGCCCGGGACCGGTGGCCGATTGGCTGCCAACGGTGGATGAGGAAGCAACGTTCTTCATCACCATCACCAACAGCGGCAACGTGACGGTCTACGATCTGGTGGTGGATATCAACCGCGATGGCACACTCAACCAGCCATGGCCAACCACACTGGAGCCAGGTGAATCGGTGACGCGCGAATACGTGATCATGATGACCCAGGCCGATGTGGATGCTCGCAAGATCGACCTGGTTGTGGAAGCAACCGGTGAGACCGAAGATGGCGAATCCGCCAAGCTTGCCAGCATGGTGAACATGCAGGATGTTGGCGAGACGGATGTGGCCCAGATCGTGTTCAGCTGCCCGATGGGTGAGCTGCCGAAGGTGAAGCCGACTCCGCCGCCCACCAAACTGCCGGATACCGGTACAGGCTACGGATCTGTCGCCAGCACCGCTCAGGTACTTTGGGCAGCCGCCATGCTGAGTGTGTTCGCCTTCGGTGCAAGCGCCGTTGGAGTCCGCAAGTTCGCTGATCGCAAGAACCGCTAGGTTTTGGCGAGAGGGAGCCGGCGAGTCATCGCCGGTTCCCAAGGCAAACCACCTCGGAACTGATGTAAAACAGTAACCCCGCCATCGAGACTCTCGATGGCGGGGTTACTGTTTTACGACGAAATTGGAGTTAGAACAGTTCGTGCAGATACGGTACGACTGGCGGGAAGAGCGATCGCAGCGCGGTGGCGGTCTGCTCGCTCACCGATCCCCAGCCGCGGAACGGAAGTAGATTGGGATCCATGCCGCTGAACACCAGTGCCGAGAGCCCGTTGATGGTCACTTCCTCATCGGATTCCCCACCATCGGTTACCACCAGGGTTCCGTTCTCGGAAGAGAACGTCCATGTACCGTTGTTCCATGGTGCCTGATCATCGCGGATACGAATGGTGGCCGTGCCTTCGCCGGCACCGATGCCGCTGAGACCGGCAACATCCACCACGCGGGCCATCGGCGCTCCCCACGAGAGATCGTCGTTTGAGAGTACGGTGATTCGGAAGTCATCCGTGGTCCACAAATGCGGATGTTGCCCGTCTTTCACCGGCATGGTGATCTTTTTTACCTGATCCACGTGCCGAGCCATGAAATCGAGGATATGCGTCATCGCATTATTGGTGCTCCAAAACACTGCCGGTGCTTCCATCACTTCTTTGGTCAGATCAAGCTTGTAGCAAATGCCACCAGTGATCTGATCCCCTTCGTGAACGGACATGAACCAGGTTGGATGCCGATCGACCCCGTTATCAAACCGTACGCGAGGATGGCAGCTCATACCGTGATGTCGGGACTGGGCATCCTGCAGAAAAGCGTAGAACTCGTCCTTTACATCGCCGCTCAGGCGCTGCTTCACTGTTCCGTGCTTTGGCAGTTTCATATACGGAGCCAGTGCTGACGGTTCAATATGCGCCCACATCGGCACCTGCCATCCGGCGTAGCCGAACATCTCGTAGTAGCTGGTTTTGAACGGATAAAGGGCCGAAACTACCTGTCCCGCCTCGTGCATGTGTTCGATAGCAGTTTGCATCAGCGCCCGAATGTGCCCACCGCGGCGGGCAACCGGCATGCTGCATACACCACCGATACCGCCCATGGGCAGAACCGATCCGCGCACATTTTGCGTCATCGGAATCACACCCACCTTGGCAACCGCTTCGCCATCGATGTAGCTGTGGAATGTCACATCCTCGCTACGCTGTTGCAGTATCTTCTCATCTTCTTCCTTGTTGCGAATCTTTGGCGAACTGGAGAAGGCGTAGTTCCCCAGGAGCAGATTCGCAGGATCAGATGATTCCGCCTGACGAATATCAAAGGTTTTGCTTGCGTTCATGTGTGTATCCATAACTGTCAAGTGCCATGTTTCCTCGCCAATGCTACC
>JAFAEA010000233.1 GCA_023424355.1 Chloroflexota bacterium
ATATTTACTCCTCGTCGATCTGTGGTTTCGACTTAATCGGTCGGGCCGGGACGCCCACGACAGTATCACCAGATTTCACATTTTTTGTAACCACACTTCCGGCACCGGTGATGGCTTCGGATTCGACTGTAAGTGGTGCCACCAAAATGGAATCGGACCCGATGAACACATCATCACCGATCTCGGTGTGGTTTTTCTGCTTTCCATCATAGTTCGCCGTAATGGTTCCCGCACCAATATTCGTGCGTTCACCAATGTGGGCATCGCCCAGATAGCTGAAGTGGCCACTCTTGGAGGATGGTTCCATCACGGTATTTTTCAGTTCCACAAAGTTGCCGATATGCACACTCTCGCCGACGACCGAGCCGCCGCGGATGCGGGAGTATGGACCGGCATCGGCACCATTCTTCACCGATGATTTCTCGATGGTACTGGTACGGATAGTGACGCCATCGCCGATCTCGGAATCGATGATCACGGCGTACGGTCCAATAGTGCAGTTGGTTCCGATCTTCGTGTTGCCCATGAGAATGGTGCCGGGCAGCAGAGTGGTATCCTGCCCGATCTCCACCGATTCATCGATGAAGATGGTGTTCGGCCCCACCATGGTGACGCCACGCTCCATGTGGAGCTTGCGCACCTTTTCTCGCACCTTATCATCGGCTTCGGCCTGCTGAACACGAGTATTGATACCAACACTCACATCTTCCGGCCCTTGCACGGTGATTACTGGCCAGGGTGCGTTTTCATCGGCATCATTGGCAGCCATCTCCACCAAATCGGTGAGGAGATACTCCTTCGTGGTCGGGTCCATCTGCAAGCGTTGGATGGCATCTTTCGCCCAATCCCGTTTCAACACCATGATGCCGGAGTTGATTTCCATTGGACCAGAGGGTCGATGCGGATCGTTCTTCTTTTCGATAATGGCGTTTGGTCGACCCTGCTCATCTCGAGCAATGCGGCCATACGTTTCGCCATCCGGCATCATGCATGTGAGCACGGTGACGGTGGCATCGTTGCGAAGAGCGGCGTCGACCAGTTCCGAAATCGTTTCGCCGGTGAGCAGCGGACTATCACCAAGCAGGCTGACGATGTAATCAACCTCGGGGAGTGCATCAATCGCCACCAGCACGGCGTGCGCAGTACCAGTGGGAACCTCCATCGGTACCGGAGTGAATTCTCCCGGCATTTCCAGAAGTTCTGGCATGTGCATCATCGGCGGACTGACGACTACCGCGATGTGATCCGGATTGATTGCCTGGGCAGCACGAATGATGCGCTTGACAATAGGCACACCACCAACCGGATGCACGTGCTTCGGCGTATCCGATTTCATGCGTGTTCCATGACCCGCTGCCAGTACTGCTACGGCGATCGAGACATGCTCACGGCTGCTATCTAATTGATCTGTCACTTGGGGAATCTCTTCCAATGTTGTGGCGGCGCTAAATTCCTGGCTCGCGGACCAGGACTCGAACCTGGAATAAAGGCTCCAAAGGCCTCTGTGATACCATTTCACCATCCGCGAATGCGGCCATGGCAAGTTTAGCGGGAAACCTCACACGGTGCCAATTTCCATTCATGCTCTTGCGTTTGATTTCGAGGTGATGCATGACAAACCGCATGCGTGAGCAACGCTCCGCCTCATCTTTTCTTCGCGTGAGTGTGGCCTGTTTTCGTTGGAATGGCGATGGTATTGAGACCATCATCACGCCGGAATGCTCACTGCCTTCCGCGAGACCTACCCCGCATGAACCACTGGATATCACCGCCGAGCGCATCATTTCCGAATACTGCGGTTCGCAGGCTTCCTATACAGAACAGCTCTATACATTTGATGTGGTGAACGGAGACGATCGCGAGATCAACGTCACCTATCTTGCGCTGTTTTCGCCAGATTCATCTTCGGATTCGCGCTGGGTGGCGCTCGCCGATCTCAAGGATCTCCCAAACTCCACCACCGAAATGTTGGAGTACGCGAATACGCGTCTGCGAGCCAAGCTGGAATACACGGGAATCGTGTTTCATCTGCTTCCGGAATCGTTCACGATTGCCGCGGTGCAACTGGCATATGAATCCATTCTTGGCGCCGAGTTGGACAAACGAAACTTTCGCCGCCGCATGACCAGTAGCGGCATGCTCGAAACCACCGGAGACAAATTGCGCGAGGGTCCACATCGGCCAGCCGCATTGTACAGATTCTCCGGATTGAACGACCGATCTTCCTACCTCACACCTGAAACGTCGGCGACCGATAGCCGGCAGGAGTCGACCACATGACAGAACGCCTCGGCCTGGTGGCCGCATTCAGCAAGCCGGAAGCGCACGATCTCGCCGAAACCATTACGAAGTACCTTCAGGACAAACACATCGAGGTTGTGCCAGAAACCGAGATCAAGGCTGGTGATGAGCCGAATGTGGAAGCAGTGATCGTGCTCGGTGGCGATGGATTGATGATGCGCATGGCAAATGCGTACCCGGATGTTCCACTCATCGGCATCAATTTCGGCAAGGTCGGCTTCCTCGCGCTGGTGGAACAATCCGACTGGCAACATGCGCTCGATCTGTTCCTTGCCGGTGATTACGATTTGGACGAGAGTTCCACGCTGGAATCCACCCTCATTCGCGACGACAACGTTATGCCGCAGGGATGGGCGATCAACGATGTGGTGATCCGCGGTGGCAACAGGATGATCGAAGTCGAAGTCTATATCGATGGATTCTTCGTGAATCAATATCCGAGCGATGGTCTCATCATCAGCACGCCGCGCGGTTCAACGGCGTACTGCATGGCTGCAGGAGGACCGATTCTCACACCGGGTGTGAAGGGATTCGCGGTGGTGCCGATCTCCTCGCACTCCCCTATCCGCACCCCGATGATCGCATCCGAGGATTCAGTCATCGAACTGGTGAGTGCCAATACGCACCCGGCCAGCTTGATTCTGGACGGCAGCCAAACAGAGACACTACATCAGTACGATTTGGTGAAAGTGACCAAAGGTGAGCATCTCTTCCGGATGGTGCGCGTGAATACCACCAGCTTTTACACGGCGTTCCGGGAGAAGTTCAACTTCCAGACCCGACCCAATGCCGTGCCGAGCCGCATGACCCGACGCGAGGCATTCCGCCGCCAGCACTAATCGGCTTTGTTCGATCCATCGGAGGAGCCATCGCCAGCAACAGCAGCGATCTCTTCCGTGACCAGTGG
>JAFAEA010000281.1 GCA_023424355.1 Chloroflexota bacterium
GTATTCGTGACGCCGAAGGTGTGAAGAAGCTGGAAGCGCTGGCCGATGCACTCAATGCCGCCATCGGCGCATCTGGTGCTGCGGTCATTCAGGAGATTCTGCCGCACGAAATGCAGGTGGGATCCAGTGGTGTGGTTATCCGACCAAAGCTGTATCTGGCTGTCGGACTTAGCGGTACTGCCCAGCACACCTACGGCATGAAGGATGCGCAGTACATCGTTGCCATTAATCAGGACGAAGGTGCACCCATTTTTCAGATGGCCGATTTCGGAGTCGTTGGAGATCTTCATCAGATTCTTCCTGCCCTGGTGCAGGAGTTGAAGGGCTAGCGCATGGCGCATTCCTCGTGTGATGTGCTCATCATCGGCAGCGGCCCCGGCGCCGCTGCCATCGCCAGGCAGATGCGGTCTGTCGGTGCCGGAGTCACCATCCTGCAGGGGGTCGGCTGCGCGCGATTCAAGCACCTGGATGGCGGCATTCTGAATCCGGAGGTCCTGCGCAAGGCAATCGGCACTTCGGAAGGAGCACCGCTACACCGGGTGGGTGAACACACCGTGTTCCGCCGGGATCTGCTGGAAGAGTGGGCCCTTTCTCGGCTTGGAGATGGAATCACCATTCGGGAAGAATTCGAGGAGGCAAGGGCCATCCCTCACGATACCGGTAGAGTTTCCGTGATTGATGCCTCTGGCGAACAACAGATTCTGGCAAGCAGTGTGGTGCTCACTGAGGGTGCGAACCCGAAAATTGGCATCGCTGCGCGATTGCGCGAAGATTTCGATCCGGAAGACATGATCCATTTCGGCAGGGCAGTCGTCCGTGGAGATTCGGTAAAGGCACCCGCAGCCGGCGCGTTCCGCACATCGTGGGGTGTTCCCGGCTGGTACAACGTGATCCCGCATCCGGATGGTGCGCTGGTGGGTGCGTCCGCTCGCATCGAAAACATCATGCGCGTCGGTCGGGATGGTCGGGAAGTTCTCAAGGATTTTCTCACCTCACAGATCGCGGGTGATCTGGGCATTCAGGGCGAGATCGATGAGATCGGGATGGAGTTGGTTCCACTGCGTTCCACTACCAGACCTACAATCATCGGCGCACACAACATCTCGATCAATTTTGATGCAAATGGAAGTATCGATCCCCGCTCGCTGAATCGATATAACATCGTGCTCGCTTCCGGACTCGAGATGGGGTCCATGCTGGCCAAAGAATGGCCGCAACTCGTTGAGTGGGACGAGGCAGGTTTGCATGTGTGGGATGTGTTCGCCGATGAGCGAACACCGTATCATGATGATAGAGGCACAGGGTTCATCGAGGATGGAGCCGCCCCCAGACGCGGAATTCTCCAGCGCCTGTTGAACCGATAGTCGGAAAGGAAACCCCAGTGGCAGAACTGGAACCAAAAATTACATATACCTCAACGCCCGAAGAAATCGAGGCCATGCACGGCAAGTTCGATGATGCGCTCGATAAGGTGAAGGCCAACTTCGGTGCCGATCTCAACATGATCATCAATGGCGAAGATCGCGGCGGCTCCGATCGCTTCGAAGTCGTGGCGCCGGCCAAAACAAGTCAGGTACTGGCCACCTTCCCGAAGGGCGCGAAATCGGATGTTGATGACGCTGTGGCTACCGCCCGCGCATATCAGCCGGAATGGGCTGCGAAGACACCTGAAGAGCGAGTCGAAATCATCCGCTCTGCTGCTCGCAAGATCCGTGAGCGCAAGTTCGAGATCAGCGCCGTCATGATCATCGAGGCAGGCAAGAGCCGCACTGAGGCGATTGGCGAGGTCGAGGAGGGTGCAGACCTTCTCGATTACTACGCCACCGTGTACCTCGAAAACAATGCCTACAAGAAGCCACTTGGACACGAAGACCCGCGCGAGCGAAACCTTTCCATCGGCCGACCGTTCGGTACGTTTGGCGTGTTTGGTCCGTTCAACTTCCCCCACGCTCTCGCTGCGGGACCAATCTCCGGTGCCCTCGTCACCGGCAACACTGTGGTCTTCAAGCCGGCCAGTGCCACCGCGCTGAGCGGCTATCACCTCGCACGCGCATTGCTCGATGGCGGTATCCCGTCCGGAGCACTCCAGTTTGTCACTGGTGGAGGCGAGCAGGTGGGTGATTACCTGGTACACCATCCGGGAATCGATGGCGTCGTGTTCACCGGCTCCAAGGAGACCGGTATGAGCCTCTACAACAGCTTCAGTGTGGATTGGCCGAAGCCGATCATCATAGAGATGGGCGGCAAGAACCCGACCATCGTCACGAAGAATGCCGATCTGGATAAGGCCGTCGAAGGCGTTGCCCGCTCCGCGTTCGGTTTCTCCGGCCAGAAGTGCTCCGCCTGCAGCCGCGCTTACGTTGATGCCGCGATCTATGACGATTTCATGGATCGACTGGTGAAGCGCACCGCCGAAATGAAGGTGGGCGAGCCGTCCGACAAGGCCACCTTCGTTGGTCCGGTGATCGATGAGACAGCCGTCGAGCGTTACGAGGAAGCAGTCGAGATCGCCAAGAAGTCCGGTGGCAACATCCGCTTTGGTGGCGAACGACTTACCGATGGAGAGTTCGCCGAAGGTACGTTCGTCGCTCCGACCATCGTGGATGGCCTGCCGCTTGATAACGAGCTCTTCAAGCGCGAACTTTTCCTGCCATTCATCACTGTGGCTCCGGTGGAGTCCCTTGAGCAGGCAGTGAAGGAAGCCAACGATGTTGAATACGGTCTCACCGCCGGTATCTTCACCGAGGATAAGGACGAGATCGAGTACTTCTTCGATAACATCGAGGCCGGCGTGGTGTACGCCAACCGCAAGGGAGGGGCGACCACCGGTGCCTGGCCGGGAAGCAACTCCTTCAGCGGCTGGAAGGGCAGCGGGTCCTCCGGCAAGGGCGCGCTCGGTCCGTACTACCCAAGCCTGTTCGTTCGTGAACAGAGCCGCACAGTGGTTGTGGACGAGTAATCGATAGACCAATCGGGGCCGGATCATTGGATCCGGCCCCGATTTTTTATTGTCGTACTGGAGGCCCTGTGAGTCCTCCACCGGGGCGATGACGTAGCATCGCCATTACGAGTTGATGCGAACAGACCGCAAGAACGCAGATGTGCGCTCGAGCCCTTCCCGGAAGATCTGTGGATCCTGCCCAACACCGATTCGAAGGGTGCCAGGCATGCCAAAGG
>JAFAEA010000290.1 GCA_023424355.1 Chloroflexota bacterium
GATGAGGCATACCCGACCGCCGATTTCGGAGTGAAGGAGATCTTCTACCCGGCCGGCGAAAACCGGCTCAATGGCGAGCAGGCTCTGGAATTCAGCCGCACCCGTCACATGGATTTCGATGAAGGCCGCGTGATGCGGCAGCAGATCGTGCTGTCCGCCTGTCTTGCGGAACTGCAGAAGCCGGAAAACATCACCAAACTCCCCGCCATCGTTGAGGCAGGCCAAGAGTTTGTGATGACCGATATTCCGGCCGAGGTTCAGGGAAATCTGATCGCGAACGTTCCTAACATCAACCCCGATCTTGTCGAGTGGGGCACCGTTGTGGAATTCCTATGGGGAGAAACCCTTGCCGATGGTGGCTGGAACTACATGACGGATTGGACCTTCTTGCCCGCACATGTGCGTGGCTGGTTGGGTGTTGGCTTCCTGGATCCCAACCGCTACTAGGGTTGGCGTTTGGCCCAGATGGAATCCGGGAATCGCTCCTGTATTTCGGCCCACACGCGCTTGGCCGTGGCCGGCTGATTGCCATCCTGAAAGTACTCGGCCATGCCTCGCCAGTAGGTCGCTTCGGCGGTCATCGGCCCGTCGGGATGTCGATTCGTAACATCGTTCAGGCGCTGGATTGCGGTCTCCATCTCTTTCCAGCGCATGGCCACACGGGCTTCACCGATATCGAGGATATCCAGCATTGTGTCAGCCGGGACATAGTTGACTGATTCGTACCGGATCTTGCCGGTACGATCGGCAAAAAGCACGGTAGGAGTCCAGAACAAACCCCAGTCGCGCACAACAGCCCGGTCCTTGAACAGATGGAGTTTCACGGGGATGAACCGGTCTAGAATCTGGGCCACAACATCGGCATTCTGAAAGGTCTCGTTCGCCAGTCGTTCGCAGCCGCCGCAATTATCCTGATACACGTCGACGAGGATCGGTTTGCGCTCACTGCGGGAAAGCTTTTTTGCTTCTTCCCAATCGGTTATCCAATTGATAGCCTGTGAAACCATAGCTAACCTGCTTTCAGAGAGGTATTTCAAAGGGCCGGCATCCAGAAAATACGATACTATAGCGGTGGATGCGCTCATTTGCTTGTCGATTACTGCACCATCCACACGTTCGAAAGGTACCACTAACCATGACGTTTGAAATGAATCGCCGATCACTTCTTCTTAAGGCTGCCGCTATGGCTGCCGCCGCCGGAGGCTACCGTGTTGCCGGTGCGCAGGACGAAGCTGCCGATGACCGACCTAATGGTCAGGATTTCGTGACTCCTGCAGCACTCGAAACCAAGGACGTATACACCTTCCTGGTTTTGGGCCTCG
Source organism: Chloroflexota bacterium (assembly GCA_023424355.1). Taxonomy (GTDB): domain Bacteria; phylum Chloroflexota; class Chloroflexia; order Thermomicrobiales; family UBA6265; genus UBA6265. The sequence goes on from JAFAEA010000290.1 coordinate 1,323, forward strand.
ATACCAGACCAGATGATGCCGAGCTCAACACCGATGTGATGATGGTGAGCCGCGTGAATCTCGCTGAGAACACCGTTCGCACCATGAGCTTCCCGCGCGATCTCTATGTCGAGATTCCGGGAGTCGGTCCAGACAAGATCAATGCTGCTTTCAAGGCAGTGGCCGAGAACGGCCACGAGCAGTGGATGCAGGGCATGTCGGCGACCCGCGCGACATTTGAGCACAACTTCGGTCTCACCATTGATGCCGCTATGTCCATCCGTTTTGAGGGCGTGGAGGCCGTCGTCGATCTTCTGGGCGGTGTAACCGTCGAGAATCCGTACGACCTTGCCGATGATTCTTACCCGACACTCGACTACGGTACGAAGGAAATCTTCTACCCGGCCGGCATCATCGAACTCAATGGCGAGCAGGCTCTGGAATTCATGCGCACCCGCCACCAGGATGGTGACGACGGCCGCGTAATGCGCCAGCAGTTGGTAGTTACTGATTTGCTGCTTGCCGCGCAAGAGCCAGAGAATGTCGCCAAGCTGCCGGAACTGGTCGAAATCGGTCGCGAACACGTGATCACCAATATTCCGACCGAAGTTCAGATGCAGCTTGCTACTGCCATCCCAAACATCCCGGTTGAGAATGTCTTCTGGGGCACCATTACCCACTTGCTGTGGGGCGACGTGGTGACCGGCGGTATGTGGGTGTATCAGGGCGACTGGAATCAGTTGCCAGGCTATGTGCAGGGATTCCTCAACGGCGAAATCTAGTGCACCCGGCACCGTTCATCTCTTATGATTATTCATGGCCCGGGCATGCGCCCGGGTCATTTTTCTGAATCCACACCAGGTTCGAAAGGCAGGCTATGTCCACTCAGGCCCAATCCTCTCCATTCACAACACCCACCGGTCGCATAAGCGCTCCGGAATATGCTCGTTCACAGGGGATTGCGGCGCTGGACTATCTGAAGAATCGTGGATTCGTCCACGATGTATCAGATGAAGACGGCCTCCGCGAGCATCTGGAAACCGGCTCTCGCACGTACTACATCGGCTACGATCCCACCGGAGCCAGCCTCCACGCGGGGCATATGGCCACCCTCATGCTCCACGGTACGTTGCAGCGGTTCGGGCACAAACCCATCGCCGTGGCCGGTGGCGGCACCGCCATGGTTGGTGATCCGACCGGGCGCACCAGCGCTCGCGAGATCATCAAGCTGGAGGATCTGGAGAGCAACCTTAAGGGAATCAGTGCACAGCTGGCAAAGTACCTCGATTTCGAGGGTGGCCAGTTCGGCGATAATCCCGCCGCTATGCTGGTGAATAATGCCGATTGGCTGTTGAAGCTGGAGTACATTCCGTTCTTGCGCGATATCGGTCAGCACTTCAGCGTTAATGAGATGCTCGCCAGCGAGACGTACAAGAAGCGATTCGAAACCGGTGGGCTTAACTTTGTTGAGTTCAATTACCGCCTCGTGCAGGGCTACGATTTCCTCCATCTCTTCCGCGAGGAGGGTTGTACGCTTCAGCTTGGCGGTAGCGATCAGTGGAGCAACATCCTTGGTGGTGTGGATCTTATCCGCCGTGCCGATGCCGAAAAGGCCTACGCCCTCGTGCAGCCGCTCATCACGACAACATCTGGCGAAAAGATGGGCAAAACCGGTACCGGGTTACGTGTTTGGTTGAATGCCGAGATGTTCAGTCCATACGATTACTACCAGTACTGGGTGAACACCGATGATGCCATGGTCGAGACCTATTTGAAGCGATTTACCTACATCCTGGATGAGGAAATCGCGGAACTTGTCAGTGTCTCCGGTGAAGCGCTGCGCGAGAGTAAGCGCGTGCTCGCTCTGGAAGCGACCGCTATGGCTCACGGATTTGAAGCTGCCCAGCAGGCTGAAGCCGCGACGAAGGCGCTCTTTGCCGGAGCCGGTTCTGGCCCCGATGCCAGCGACGAATCTCTGCCGACAACCGAGATCGCTGCTGCAGACATCACCGATGAGTTCACCCTCGCCGATGCGTTTGTCGCCGCCGAACTCGCGAAGAGCAGGGGAGAGGCCCGTCGCCTCGCTCAGCAAGGTGGATTGCGCGTCAACGACGAGCAGATGAAAGAAATAGATGTGCCGTTCTCCAGTGTCATCGGTGATGCCACCGCGGTGCTCCTCCGCGCCGGTAAGAAGCGCTTCAAGCGGGTGGCCATCGGCTAGCGCTTTCGTGCCTTCGATTACCTGCAGAGAGGAGAGCTAGTGCCGAATGAATGGCTGGTTTCGGGATTGCGTGAACTTGGCGTCTCTTCGGGTGATGTCATGCTCGTCCACACATCAATGAAGGGGCTCGGCCATGTGGATGGTGGAGCATCGGCAGTCATCGATTCCCTGTTGCAGGCCGTTGGTCCCAATGGCACGGTGCTCTTTCCTACGCTGACAGGTTCCGGGGAGGATGACGTTGATAATCCTCCAGCAATCGATCTGGACTCGACACCATGTGCGAGCTGGGTAGGTGTTGTTCCAGAGGTTGCCCGCCAACGACCAGATGCCATCCGCAGTGTGCATCCCACGCACTCCGTGGTGGCACTTGGTGCGAACCGGGAAGTGTGGACTGCCGGTCATCACCTCGGCGACTCACCGTGCGATTCCTCCAGCCCCTACTATCGATTGATGGAGAATGGCGGCAAGATTCTGCTCCTCGGCGGAGTCACGCACGAAAGCAATACATCATTGCACTGTCTCGAGGAGATCACGAGCGTTCCGTATCACCTTCAGGACGAGGTGACGATTGGAACCGTCCGAATTTCCGATGGCACGGTGGTAGAAGTTCTCAACCGATTGCATTTGTGGCGGAATCGATACCATCACAAGAACCTCACACGGGATTTTTCGGTGGTGAACCAGCCACTGCTGCAGGCAGGTGCGCAGCGCTCGGCGCCAATCGGCGAGAGTATGAGCACCTTGATTGATGCAGGCGGCATGCGAGACGTATTGGTTCCCCTGTTGACTAGCGATCCGCTATTTCTGCTTGCCTAGCTTCCGAAAGGTTCTCCGGTATGCACACAAGAGGCGAGCCAACTGGCTCGCCTCTTGTTCTAACTACATTCTGATGGGCTCTACGCCTGCATCAACCGGCGCAGTACGGTCGGCAGGATACCGCCGTTGCGCATGTAGTTGATATCCACCGCGCTATCCACGCGCTGGATCACCTCGAAGCTGAACTCACTGCCATCTTCGCGGGTGGCCTTCACGGTCACGGTGCCCTTCGGCGAGAGTTGGCCATCCAGATTCTCGATCGAGAAGGTCTCGGTGCCGGTAATGCCAAGACTGGCGGCATTTTCGCCCGGCTTGAACTGCAGAGGCATCACACCCATCCCTACCAGGTTACTGCGGTGAATGCGCTCGAAGCTCTCGGCGATAACGGCCTTCACGCCCAGCATGAGCGTGCCCTTGGCAGCCCAGTCGCGGCTGGAACCGCTACCGTATTCCTTGCCTGCGATCACCACCAGATCCGTGCCTTCTTCCTGGTAGCGCATGCTGGCTTCCCAGATCGAAGTGACTTCACCGGTCGGGAAGTAGGTGGTCCAGTTACCTTCCTTGCCATTCGCGATCTCGTTGCGGAGACGGATATTGGCGAAGGTACCTCGCACCATTACCTCGTGGTTACCACGGCGGCTACCGTAGCTGTTGAACTGATGCGGCTTCTGATCCATGTTGCGCAGGTATTCAGCGGCAGGACTATCCTTGGCGATCGAACCGGCCGGGCTGATATGATCGGTGGTTACCGAATCGCCCAACAGTGCCAATACGCGGGCATTCTTTACATCGTCTACCGGCTGCGGTTCTGGCGATAGATCTTCGAAGAAGTCTGGTTCGCGAACGTAAGTGGAGCTGATGTCCCACTCGAACAGATCACCTTCTGGCACCGGCAGATTCTGCCAGCGCTCATCGCCCTCGAACACCGTGGAGTATTCCTCGCGGAACATTTCCGGTGTCACGCTCGTGGCCATGGCCTCTTCGACTTCCTCGCGGCTCGGCCAGATATCGGCCAACATCACCGGATCGCCATTCGGATCGTAACCAATCGGCTCGGTGGTGAGATCGATATCGACTCGGCCAGCGAGGGCAAAGGCCACCACCAGCGGCGGGCTGGCCAGGAAGCTGGCGCGCACCTGCGGGTGAATGCGACCTTCGAAGTTGCGGTTACCACTGAGCACACTGGCGACGATGAGATCGTTTTCATCAACCGCATCGGCAACAGGTTTCGGCAGCGGACCGGAGTTACCAATGCAGGTGGTGCAGCCGTAGCCCACAACCTGGAATCCAAGCGCGTTCAGGTATGGCATCACACCGCTCTGCTCGAGATATCGAGTGACAACCTGGGATCCCGGCGCGAGGCTGGTCTTCACGTACGGAGCAACATCCAAACCGCGTTCCACAGCCTTCTTGGCCAGCAGACCAGAGCCGATCATCACGCTCGGGTTACTGGTATTGGTGCAGCTGGTGATGGCGGCGATTGCTACTGCGCCGTGGTTTAGCTCAACATCCGCACCCTTCACGGAAATCTCAACACCCTGGGTGCGCTTGATGGTGGCCACTGGCATTTGTGGAGTCGCCGGGTGCTGATCAACATCCGAGTGTCCGGAGTTTCCACCGGCCATGCTCGCGGGCGGATCGCTTGCCGGGAAGGATTCGATGACTTCCTCATCGTATTCGGTCTTCTCGCGGGTATCACCCAACTTATCGGAGTAGGAGTTGAAGAACACGTTTGGAAGTTCGCTTACCGGGAGACGGTCCTGCGGACGGCGAGGTCCGGCCAGGCTCGGCTCTACAGTGCTCAGATCCAGCTCAAGTGTTTCGTTGAACTCCGGATCCGGTGTCTCATCCGTGCGGAAGAGGTTCTGTTCCCTGGCGTACTTCTCGACCAATTCGACGAGCGAATCATCGCGACCGGTGAGTTTGAGGTAGCGAAGGGTTTCGTCATCGATCGGGAACAGACCAGCCGTTGCACCGTATTCTGGCGACATGTTGGAGATGGTGGCGCGATCGGCGAGAGCCAGATTGCTGAGGCCCGTGCCGTAGTACTCCACGAATCGACCCACCACGCCATGTTCACGCAGCATCTCGGTAACGGTGAGAACGAGGTCGGTGGCGGTGGTTCCTGGCTGAAGTTCGCCCACGAACTTGAAGCCAACCACATCTGGAGCAAGCTGGTAGAGCGGCTGACCGAGCATAACGGCCTCTGCCTCAATACCACCAACACCCCATCCGAGCACACCGAGACCATTAATCATGGTGGTGTGACTATCAGTACCAACCAGCGTATCGGGGAAAACAACATCTTCGCCATCGATATTGCGCGTGCTCACGACATCGGCGAGATATTCCAGGTTTACCTGGTGAACAATGCCGGTTCCTGGAGGCACCGCACGGAAGTTCTGGAACGCACCCTGTGCCCAACGCAGGAGGGCGTAGCGCTCGTGGTTGCGGGTGTACTCCATATCCACGTTGTTCAGGAATGCCAACGAGGTACCGAACTTGTCGACCTGCACCGAGTGGTCGATGACCAGATCAACCGGTACAAGCGGGTTGATGCGGCTCACATCGCCGCCCATCCGGTCCACTGCACTGCGCATGGCAGCGAGATCTACCACACAGGGAACGCCGGTGAAATCCTGAAGCACGACACGCGCTGGCAGGAATGGGAGTTCAAAATCATCGCCCAGATTGCCGCCGGCAGTTGGCTGCCATTTGGCGAGTTGCTCCACATGTTCAGTTTTGGTGAATTCTCCACCGGCACTGCGGAGGACGTTTTCCAGCAGAATTCGCACCGTGAACGGCAGTCGATCGATGGAATCCAGAATTCCATCATCCACCAGCTTCTGCAGGCTGTAGTAGCTAACCGTGCGCCCGTTACTCAGCGAGAGCGAAGAGCGCGCCCCAAAGGGGTCGTTTGTGAACTGGCTCATGAAAGGAAGCCTTTCTGTTTGCGTGATCGAATGCCTCTCCCGCACAACGATCACAGCCGCGGGCCAGCAACGCTGCCGCCCGCCACCGAACGTAGCGACGTTCGATGGGAGTGTGTGCCATTTGTTCGCCCTTTATTGTAGGCCAAATTTCCCGCTTCGGCCCAAATGGAGGCACAAAATTCCAGAGACTCCTCGCCCAGAAATCGCCTTTTGCGCCAAATCGTCAAGGCTGCGCTACAATTCGTTTGGCTGGAATGGAATATCGGGAAGTGGGGAACGCTTGGAGCGACAAGATCGTATCGAGATCGTTGCGCTGGTCGGCAGTACAAGAGAGCATAGTTACAATCGGGGGCTGCTTCGCACAGCCATGCTTTTGCAACCCGATGATGTTCACATTGCCGAGTTCCCCGTGAGCGCACTGCCGTTCTTCAATCCGGATCAGGCTGCGGCTGAGCATCTCCCAACAGTGCGAGATTACCGCGAAGCCTTGCAGCACGCCGATGCTGTTCTCGTTTGCACACCTGAATATGCCTACTCGATTCCGGGTGTGCTCAAAAATGCGCTGGATTGGGCTAACACGCCCAAGGGGCGATCACCTTTGCGTGGGAAGGCAGTGGGTATCGCCAGCGCCAGTATCGATCGCAACGGCACCGTGCGGGCACAGATGCATTTGCGCCAGGTGTTCCTCAGCATGGGCGCTGTCTGCATCCCCGAGCCCGAGGTGTATGTCACCTTCGCGGAAGACAAATTCAATCCGTTGGGCGAGCTTACCGATTCCAACGCGCGAGATCAGGTGCGGAATCTGGTAGAACAGCTTTCCGATTGGGCGCTACTTTTGCGTGACCAGCGCTAGAATCACTGCTCCAGATGCCTGATAATCAGGCTGAGTACTTCGAGGTCGAGTGCAGAATCCGTTTTCACCTGGTTCTTCTTCAAACGTTGCTTCACGGTGGAAAGCGTATCACCTGCCAGATAGGCCTCGATAACTGCGGGATGGACATAGCATTTCCGGCAGATGGCCGGCGTATTTCCCAGTTGCTTTGCCACATTTTCGATTGCAGCAACCACGTTGCTCTTTGCCGACATTTCGTCGGGGTCAAGTCCAAGATCCGAGAGCGCCTCCGCAGCCAGCTTCGTACCGGCCCAGGTACGAAAATCCTTGGCTGTAAACTCCTCTCCGGATATTTCCCGCAAGTACGCGTTCACATCAGCGGAATCGATTGATTGTCGAGATCCATCGTCATCTATATACTGGAACAGTTGCTGACCGGGTAGATCCTGGCAGGCCCGTACAACCTTGACGAGGCGCTTGTCGGTAAGAGTGATTTCATGCTCGACCCCACTCTTGCCAGAAAAGGAAAACGTCAATGTATTGTCGGTCAAACTCGCATGCCGATCTCTCATGGTGGTGAGCCCGTATGACTTGTTCTGTTTCGCGTATTGGTTATTTCCGACACGAATGAGCGATGTCTCTAACAGCCGGACGATTGCTGCCAGTACCTTCTCGCGTGGAAGGCCAGCTTTGCGGAGATCTGCGTCGACCCGTTTTCGAATTTGCGGAAGCGAGTTGGCAAAGTTTACGACATGTTCGTATTTCGATCGCTCCCGCACTTCTGTCCATTTGGGATGATATCGGTACTGTTTACGGCCTCGGGCATCCCGGCCCGTTGCCTGGAGATGGGCGTTTGCTACACGGGCGATCCATACATCGTTCCATGCGGGCGGTATAGCCAAAGCGCGAATGCGTGCGATTATGGCACCATCCGTCACTTTGTTTCCCTGATGATCACGATAAAAGAATCCAGTACCGGCTCGATGGCGGCTGAATCCAGGCGAACTGTCGGTGACATACCGAAGATTTGAGTTCGCGGCAGACTGCTCCGGATTCTCTGGCTCTGCCATTTCTGTTGATACCACTCCATCAAGCGCATTAAAAAGATCGGGGAGACAAACATTTGTCTCCCCGATCTCTATGCAATAAACGTGCCTGCTAGAGCTCGTGAATCAGAATGATAATTCCGCTTGGAATGGTGAGAATAACCGTAGCGATAAGCACCCACCAGAAGGCCTTGGCTTCTTTCACCGGCCCCTGGGCCGTGAAGTTGACGGCCATCACACGCAAGCCGTTGAGCGTGTGGTAGATCACCGCACCGACCAACGCGATTTCCATCGGGATGATGAACCAGTTGGCATAGAAGCTCACCGTGTGGTCATACACGTCTCGACCCAAACCGATCAGCATGATATCGAGGATGTGCACCAGCAGGAAGAACACCACACCCGCGCCGGAAGCGCGATGCAGGATCCAGGCATACTGGCCAGTATCGCCGTTGTAAACCGGCACCTGATCGTTGCGGAGGTTCTGCACCACCCACACGATCAGCATAATAACGGCGATGTACACGACGCCAGCGAATACGAAGAGCGAATAGCCAAGAATATCGCCGATCCACATTTCACCGGAAAGTGGGCCCGTATTATTACGGGCGGCTTCTTCATCGAATGTGAAGATGGTGACCGTGCCGAGAACGGTAAACACAACACCCACGATATACAGGATGGCGTAGGCGATTTGTCGGCCCTGCTTGCTACCGATGAGATCGGTCACAATCATGCGCATGCCGATGATTCCGTGCCACAGAGCAGAGAACAGCAGAATGAGATCAAATGTGCGCCACAACGGATTCGCCCATCGATCAGCTACGAACGAGAACACCGTTTGGCTTGGCACATTCATATAGTGAGTAATGAACAGGTGAGTGAGGGCAAATATCACCAGCACGAGACCGGAAATACGCAAGAAATACCACATTGCGCGTTCGGTGCCGGGAATCAAACCCGCTCCTGCAACAGAGCGTGACTGGCTACTCGAGGAAACTGCCATTTTCTACCTCTCCTGTTAGGGCCTGGTTGGAATCACGCATGCAATGTCGGATTCTGGCCCACCGTGCTTCCTCAACCACCTCTTGGGCCCCATTCCCCGCCAGGATTCTTGGTATGAGTGCATCGTTCAATACTCGAATAAGTGTACGCAATTTCCAGCACTGCGGGAAAGGATAT
>JAFAEA010000371.1 GCA_023424355.1 Chloroflexota bacterium
CTGAGCAGACCATCGCCGAGGCACTGCAGGCGCTGGAATCGCTCCAGAAGGAGCGCGCTGCGCTCGGGTTTGATGCATCAGCACATCAGCAGGCACAAGCTGCAATGCGCTCGGCACAGGAATCCGAGCGGGCAATCACCGAGCAGAAACATCGGGCGGAAGTTGCCTTGCGCGATTCCGAGCACGCGCTCAAAACCATCGTGAATGAAAAGGATCGCATTGGTCGCCTCGCGCTCGAAGCGGAAGCGAAACAGCGCGAGGCCGATGATCTGGATCTGATGTACAAGGAGTTCACGGAGTTCGAGCGGTTCGCAGCTGCCTGGTATGCACCTCGCCTCAGCGAAATCGCCAGCGATTTGGTCTCGCAGGTCACCGATGGCAAGTACGATCGGGTCGAGTTCGATAACAACTTCTCGATTGAGGTGTACGACGGTGATGACGAGAAGTTCCCATACGAGACGTTCTCGGGTGGTGAGAGGGATGCGATCGCTCTTTGTGCCCGCATCGCACTGAGTCGGGTGATCGGCGGGGCAAGCACGAGCCCTCCAGGATTCCTGGTGCTGGATGAGGTATTCGGATCACTGGATTTGGAGCGACGACAGCGACTTCTGGAAATGCTGGCCACCATTACCACCGGTGACGAACACTTCAAGCAGGTGTTTATCATCAGCCACGTGGATGACGTACGCACCTCGCCGATTTTGGATGATATCTGGCGCGTCACCGAAACCGAGGATGGCACCAGCGAGCTGCAAACACTGGGTGTTGGCGAGGATATCGGCGAGCTGTAGTGCTCGCCGTTACCTACGTCAAAGTGCGATGTGTGGCATTATCTCGCTTGGTAGGCCGTTGGCTGCCAGAACAGTTTCCGTGTAGGTGAAGGCATTTGAGCAGCACAAACACCGTACCAATTGAATCCGCCACAACCCGTTCCGGACCACGCACCGCTTCGCGCTGGGATGCGATCAAAGAGCATGTTCCGTTCGCATTCGCGGTTTGGTTCGTGCACTTTATCGTTACCCAGCTTGTGGCTTTTGTTTCATACAAATACGGAGATATCCGCTCCGTCCGCTGGGCGAAGGATGTCAACGACATTGTGCCAGATATGGGGCCAGATTCGAGCGCCTATGGCATGGTGCGAGCACCGCTGGAAGGATGGCAGCATTGGCTGGTGGAACCATTCCGCAACTGGGATGGCACCTGGTACAGCCTCATCGCCGATCAGGGATACTCACAGCAATACACAGCCACTGCGGCATTCTTCCCGCTCTATCCATGGATGATGGATTGGGGCAGTCGGATAACCGGTCTGCCGGTGGAAACCGTGGGCTGGTTGATATCGCGGCTGGCATTCTTTGGCGCACTGGTGATGATCAGCGCGCTGGTCACGCACGATTTCAATATCTCTATCGCTCGGTGGAGCATGATCGCTCTGGCCGTGTTCCCGACATCGTTCTTCTTTGGCGCGGTGTACACCGAATCGCTCTTCCTCTTTCTGGCGGTCACCACTCTTTGGGCGGCTCGCAAGAACGACTGGCTCCTCGCGGTCATCCTCTGTTTCCTGGCGGTACTTACGAGATCGGCCGGAATCATGCTCGGTATTCCAATGGCGGTGCTGTTTATCCAGCAGCATGGCAAGGATCTAAAAGAGTGGTTCCCCAAAGTGCTGCTCGGCTTCATTCCGCCATTGGGACTTCTGGTATTCGGACTCCATCTCCGCAGTCAGGGATTCGACTTCTTCGATTGGCAGGCCCAACAGTGGCAGTGGAATCGCTTCTCCGCCAATCCGGTACAAACGCTCATGTGCTCTGTGCAAGGATGCGAAGCTGAGGTCCGCGCGATTGGCGGAGGCACCTATGAGGCCACCGTGCACCCGGTCAGCTTCGAATGGTGGAGTCGCCTGATTGATCACAACTTCGCGTGGAGCTACATCACCAGTTCGGAATTCCGCACGCTGATTGGTGATAGTCAGATCTTTGATCTACTCATCACGATTGTCGCGTTCGCCCTGATTGTCGTCGGCCTGAAGAAGCTCCCGTTGTATTACTCAGCGTGGACCATTGTGCCGTTTATCGTGCCGCTACTGGCTCCGAGCTCGGTTTTCCCGCTCATGAGCATGCCGCGATTCGTACTGCCGATGGTGCCGCTCTTCGTGGTGGCTGTGATGCTGATCTATCCGCGCAAGCGGCTGGCGATCACGCTGGCAGCAATCTCGGCTGCACTTCTCATACTATATACATCGCAGTTTGCTCTCTGGTATTGGGTGGCGTAACACCCTTCACCGCATCCCGTTTTCACCCTACAATGCCTCAAGTAATCACACCTTCTGGTTGAATACACGAGGAGTTCTAATTTGAACGCGGAACAGATTGAAACCGATAAACAGACGCTGACGGGTGGTCAGGCCCTGGTACGTGCGATGTTGGATAACGGTATCCACACCATCTTCGCGCTGCCGGGCGTGCAGCTCGATGGGGCTTTCGATGCCCTCTACGATGCCCAACGCGCTGGCGATATTCGCATCGTTCATACCCGTCACGAACAGGGTGCGGCCTACATGGCCGATGGATTCGCACGAGTCACCGGCGAGATGGGTGTGTGCATGGTGGTGCCGGGACCGGGATTGCTGAACGCATCCGCCGCGCTCTCCACTGCCTACGCCTGCAACCAGCCCGTGCTGTGCATCACCGGTCAGATTCAGAGCGATCGCATCGAGCAAGGCTTCGGCCAACTCCATGAGATCCCGAATCAACTGGGCATGGTGCGCAGCGTCACCAAGCATGCCGAGCGCGCCACCGATCCGGCGGAGATCCCGGGTGTGCTGAACCGCGCCATCACCGAAATGTGGAGCGGACGTATCCGACCGGTCGAAATCGAAATCCCGCCGGATACCCTCTTCGCCAAGGGTGATATCGAGTTTTCCGGTGCCGCTACCCAGCGCGTGCGCGATGAGGTTGATCCGGAAACAATTAAGGCAGCTGCGAAGCTGCTGGGCGCTGCCAAGGCACCAGTCATCTTCGTGGGCGGCGGCATCCACGTTTCCGAGGCGTGGGACGAACTCCGCGAAGTCGCCGAGCTGCTTCAGGCACCGGTGATCGCCACGCAAAATGGCAAGGGAGCGCTGAGCGATCATCACTATCTCAGCCAGAGCCAATACGCCGGCAAGACCCTGTTGGCCGATGCCGATGTGGTGTTTGCGGTCGGTACCCGCTTCTCTGAGGCCACCACGTACCCGTGGGGAATCAAGCAGGGCACACCATTTGTGCAGCTGGATGTCGATGCCGAAATGGTTGGCAAGGCATTCCCGGCCACGGTGGGCATCGTGGGCGATGCGAAGGTGGGCCTCGCAGCGCTCGCCAACGAGCTACCTTCACACAATATTCCGCGCATCAATCGCGAGAGCGAACTGCAGGAACTGAAGACCGCTGCGAACGAGGCAGCCGCAGGAATCCTCCCGCAGGCCCAATATGCAGGTGCCATTCGTAACGCACTGCCAGAAGATGGCATCTTCGTCGGTGAGATGACCCAGATCGCCTACTACGGCAATATGACATTCCCGGTCTATCAGCCACGCACATACCTCACCCCTGGTTACCAGGGCACACTCGGTTGGGGTTTCCCCACATCGCTGGGCGTGAAAGTTGGCGCACCAGACAAGGTGGTGATGAGCATCAACGGCGACGGTGGATTCGGCTTCTGCCTCAACGAACTCGCCACCCAGGCCTATCACGGCATCGCCAGCATCACGCTTGTGTTCAACGATCAGGCTTACGGCAATGTGCGCCGGATTCAAACAGAGCAGTTCAATGGCCGCACCATCGCCAGCGATTTGCGCAATCCGGATTACGTGAAGCTGGCCGAATCGTTCGGCGTCACAGGTCGCAGCACGGATTCGCCCGAAGGCCTGGCCACGCATCTGGATGAAGCCATCAAGGCCAACGAGCCTACCCTCATCGAGATCAAGGTCGAAGCAATGCCACATCCGTGGCGGGCACTGGGACTTCGCTAACAACCGTTTGAGCATCCGGTACAAATCCGACTGTCAACAAGGAATTTGCACCGGATGCTCAACGGCGTATACTCGAAAGTAGCCTGCAAGTTCGTCAAGGACGAACGCCGTTGCTAAGTGGGCCCAGTGCACGATTTTCCTAATGCCCAGTGAGGGCGAGGAGTCTGCCGACATGACATACGTCATTGCTCAACCCTGTATCGGTACCAAAGACGCCAGCTGCGTTGAGGTGTGCCCGGTCGATTGCATCCATTCGGATGACGATTCCGAGATCTACCACATCAACCCAACTGAATGCATCGATTGCGGTGTGTGCGCCGAGGTCTGCCCGGTTGAGGCGATCTTCTTCGAAGATGATCTGCCAGAACAGTGGGCTGCGTTCAAGAAGCGCAACGCCGACTACTTCGAGTAGTTCCGAGAAGATTCAGGGCCCGGATCAAATGATCCGGGCCCTGAATGTTTTTCGCTATGGTGTGGCTTCCGGAGTAGCTCCCGGTGCGTTCGGCAATGCCGGCAGCGTATATGTGAAACTCCAAACCGCGTCATCGTTGATGATGTAGAGCGTACCGCTCTCCTCATCGACCACGATATCCTGCACACCATCAAATGGATGTTTCACATCCGATCCATCGGTGCTGAAATCGACCGGTAGCTCCATGATCACGGGATTCTCGCCTTCCAGCCCAGTGGCGATGACTCGCCCACCGCCATCCTCGTCTTCCACCACAATGTAGAGATAACCGGTGTTTGGACCACTCACGATGGCAATCGGCTTCTGATTTTCGAAGTCGAATCCCGGCAGATCAAAACGATTGATCTCCAAGCCACTGCGAAGGGTGATTACCTGCCCATCTTCCAGGAGCACATAGATATTGCCATCGATGGTCATATCCACGGCGATGTTCAGATTGACGCGGTCACCAACTGATACCCAATCGACCGGTGCCACCACCTGCTGGTTGGCATCGGTGGAGAAAACGTAAATGTTGCGGAAGTCCTTCTCCAACAAGTACATGTTCTCGGCAAACGCAGCAATAGGGCCAGGTTTCCACGGTCCCTGGTTGTTGATCTCTTCCATCTCCATGGATTGCCAGATCGCCCCATCGGTACTGGTGGCAAAGAACAGCGCCTTGCCATCAGTCACCACGAGGAAATTGCCATCGTAGGCCACACCGAAGAGCGGTCCAACGCGCACACCTTCGATCTCGCGCCCCTCTTCCAGCATCATCTGCATTTGGGAACTCGTTGGATCGAGGCGATAGAGATTGCCATTCACCAGGAAGATACCTCCCGTGGTCATAAAGGCCGAGGTGTTGCCGTCTTGCAGTTCCTGCGGCAGGCTACCGATGCGGCGCACACCGGAAACACGATACACGTTATCGACCTCATCTCGGGCGGCGGTAATCTCCTGCTGGCGAGTCTCAACCTCTGAATCCGTTGCACCCAATGCATCGGCACGATCCAGATCTTCCTGCGCGGCATTGAGTTCCGTGCGGATCTGATCGTCTTCGGTCATGGTATCGATGGCCGCCATCCGCTGATCCACCTGTGCCAATACCGGCAGATATGTATCATCCGATGGCAGGAATACATCTCGCTGGCTCCAGACAAGCGCCCCCAGCAGGAAAATGGCCAACAGCACGATGCCAACGAATACCGGGCTCGTCACAAACGGTGCACGTGGCATACCAGCCTTGAGAGCGGAACCTCCAGAGCCAGATATGCGCCGGTGCTTGCGTACACCGTGCGCACTTGGAGCCCCGAACATGGCCTCAGGTCGGCGCTGCTGCCAGGTATCGCGGCCATCGGCAGCACGACCTTCCGTAATACGGATCAAACGCTCCTGGAATGACAGCTTCGGTTTTGGCGGATCGACTTCTACGGGTTCATCCACTTCGCTGCCATCCTCGGGTTCGACCTCGGAACTACTCTTCCGAATGGCAGGCAAGGTGGGTAACGTAGGTAGCACAGACCGCACGGCAGCTCGAGCATGACGCATCTGTTCGCGCGCATTGATGGCGATATCCTGCAGGGATTCGATTTCGCTCGTCACCGGATTTGGCGGGAACGAGATGACCGTGCTGGCGAAGAAAGGCTCGCCTGCATCGACGACTACTTCGCGCAAGGAATCGAGAATTTTGTCAGGATCCAGTCCATGAAATCGACGCATGGAAAGATCCTGATTCGCGGGGTCGAATCCGGAATTCGCGATCACCTGCGCGGAGGCATCGTTGACAAGTACTACCGTATCGCCGGGGAGTAGCTCCGTCTGCACAAGCAGCGGCGCGGTCCAAGTGGAGTATCCCAGCGGCTCCGGAGTGGGTGCCGGACCTTGCGGCTCTGCCCAGTACGGCAGGCGAGAATTGAGATCCGGAACGCCATAGACCAGATGATCCTGAATCAGAATGAGCTGTCCGGGCGGAACGTGGGCAATTGTTGCGTGATGCCCTTCGAATACGACCGCCGTGGCGCCTACCTGTCTCGGGGTGCCACCGTTCGTGCGGGCATCCTCATAAACAAGGGAATTGGCGATGCCGAAGGCTCTGGCCAGCGCGGCATCCGGTGCCTGGCGTGGATGGAGTCGAAGTTCGTGCAGCAGAACATCGCGCACCTGACGAGCGAGCTCGCTGGTGCGCCCATCGGGGTGAAGGGGTTCGGTGTACACCGCGTAACCACGGCGATTGCTGGAGGGCGAGCCGACAATGTCGACTGCGACCCACTCACGCACATCGGTGGGTGTTCCACCGCTTATCGCGGCGGCAACGGCGGTTGGTTGAGGAAGCGTCATCCCCTACAGGTCTCCATTCATCACGTTCACGTGTGAACGTACATGCAGGGGAGTATATCGCGCATGAAAGCGACGGGCCCAGATGCGAGATCTGGGCCCTTGAGTGAAAGATTCTACTGGAAGGAATCCTGCAGTTCGGATTCGGCTTCGTACGCATATGCGCGGCGATCCGGCTGCTGCTGTGGCTGAGCGGCACGCGGCTGAGGTCGGACCTCGGTACCCTCGTCCACCACGGCATCGGCGAATCGGCGACCACCGCGGGCCTCGCGTACAAGTGTGCGGGCCCGGTTGGCAATTCGCTCGCCAGCGGTGCCCTGAGAATCGGCGAGGTGGATGGCATGCTCCAGCACTTCAACGGAATCGCGGCGGGCACCCTCACCAAGCAGGCGAGCACCCACGTTGGTGAGCATCATGGCTTCGCCATATTCGTCGCCCACGGAGCGGGCAATGCGCAGTGCGCGTTCGTAGGTATCCATGAAGGCCGGGTGATTGGAGGAATCCTGAGCCACCGCAAGATGCTGCATGGCCTGATTCAGCAACAGCGGCTGATCGATACCTTCGGCGATCTCCACTGCCTGCTCTAGTGCCACCAGCGCGGCATTGTCATCACCCTGACGTTGGGCGAGGCGGGCCAATCGACCGTACAGGCGCACGGCAGCGGCGCGCTGACCACTCTCGGCAGCAACATTGAGCGCCTGACCGTAGAGGGTCATGGCATCCTTCACCTGACCGACATCCATTGCCATGGTGCCAAGTTGGGAGAGGACATTGACCTCCTCATCCTTGCGGCCAAGTTCGCGATAGAGATCGAGGGCCTGGTGGTACTGATCGACGGCCTGGCGGATATTGCGATCGGCCAGAGCGATCTGACCCAGCAGGCTGTACATACCGGCCTGCAAATCGACATCATCGACCCGGCGAGCAGCATCGATGGCCTGATGGATCGAACGAAGAGCATCATCACGCTGATCGTACTTCCACAAAGCCTCACCAATGCTTCCCAGCCACTGCGCTTCGTGCGCAAGATCATCGGTTTCGCGAGCGATTTCGAGCGCCTGCATCAGGTTGTCGAGAGCATCCACCGGGTGCTTCATGGCACTCAGGGTGACACCCAAACCGCCGTACGCACGCTGGGAAACGTACTTGTCGCCTGCCTCTTCCGCAAGAGCAATAGCGCGTTCAAATACTTCACGCGCATCTTCCAGGCGACCAAGCGTGAGCAAGGTAGAGCCGTAATGAACGGCATCGGCAGCGGCGGCTGGCATGTTTCCAAGCCTTTCTTCAACGGAAATCAGATCGCGCTGGCGGTCGACAGCATCATCGAACCGTCCAACACGCTGCTCTACTTCGCTGAGCATTGCGAGACATGCGTTCTCGAGTTCGAGATCCTGCATTTCGCGTGCTACTTCGAGGCCATCCTCGAGGTGAGAAATAACGTCTTCATATCGATTGAGTGCCATTAGGGTGCTGGCGTGGCGGCCGATGTAATTGGTGAGTACGACATCGTCACGCAGATCGGTGGAGAGGCGAAGCAAATCCTCTTCGAGTGTGGCACGAGCCTCGAGCTCGAGCTTGTCTCCCCCAACCTCGATGCGGCGGATAAGCGAATCGGCGAGACCTCGCTTGTAGTTGAGTCGGCGAGAGCTTTCCTCGGCACGGGAATACAGCGCCAATGCCGATTGCGAATCGCCGTCGCGGAGAATGACGTCACCGAGGAGGATGGCGCTCTCCACTTCATCGCGAGAGTCGTTGGCGGCCTGACCGAGATCGAGCTGCTGCTGGAACAGTGCGCGTGCCTTCTCGGTATCGCCAGCACTCAGCTCGCGATGACCAAGTCGACCGAGGGCGCGACGCCCTCCTTGAACATATCCGGCACGCTGGGCGGCCTTGTATGCATCGCGCAGGAGCTTTTCGCGCTCGCGGCCAGGATCTTCGGATGGGAGCAGCGAATCCAGCTGCAGGGCGGCATCGACCGTCTGGCGATCGAAACCCTTGGCGTGGGCGGCGGCGTGTGTGAGACGAGCCAGCACCTGGGCGAACTCGCGATCGGAATCCAGCCGTTCATCGATCAGATCGGCGAGGATCGAGAAATCGTCATCAGAAAGCGCATCCAGCACCGCCGGATGTCTCACCTCACTGACGGCGCCATTGATGGAGCGCTTGCGGCCCACCACTTCGCGCGAAATCTGCACAAGAACGCCGTTACCGCCCTTGCGGCCTTTGCTCGCCAGTTTTTCGATCCAGCTACTCACCACGTTGCTCCTCGATTGACCCATATCCGCAAAGATTTTCGCGTGCCATGGGCAACCACACCTTCCCGCCTACGGTCAGTCATCAAATGGAATGGGCGCGACAGCCATCGCGCCAGATTGCATCTCTATTGTGCCACATTCGTACGTAGTGTCCGTACACTCCGTACAAGGAACTGGAAGGAGTGTAGCACGGGCTATCGGCGCTGCACACCCTTGCCCAAATGTCATATTTCGGCACATCGCAGCAAGGATAATTTCTGGTAAAATCGGGCAGAATGCATCGGTATCACGAGCATCGGAGAGCCTCACCATGTCCAGCCCTGCCTCATTTCAGGCGACCCTCAACTCACGTGAACAATCTGCCAATTCACTGTTGTGTGTGGGTCTTGATCCCGTTTTGGAGAAGATGCCAGAGGGTATCGAAGCCACACCAGAAGGTGTGGTCGCTTTTTGTACGGAGATTATTCGTGCCACTCAGGATCTGGTATCCAGCTACAAACCCAATCTCCCCTTCTATCTGAGTCTGGGTTCCGAAGGCTTGACTGTACTGCGCAAGGTGCGCGAAGCGATTCCTGCGGATATCCCGATGGTGCTGGATTGTAAGGTGAACGATCTCGGCGATACCGCTGAGGCCTGGGCGCGCATGGCATTCGATTATCTCGAGGCCGATGCGGTGGTGGTTGCACCTTATATGGGAGAGGATGCACTCGCTCCCTATTTCAACCGCCCAGGCAAGGGCGTGATCGTGCTCACAAAAACCAGCAATCCCGGCAGTGGCGATTTGCAGGATGCCGTGATGGCTGATAGCCGACCACTCTACATGCACGTTGCCGAACGCAGCCAACACTGGAATGGAGAATATCCGGCAGATATCGGCATGGTGGTTGGTGCCACCTACCCGGATCAGTTGGCAACCATCCGCAAGGCTTGCCCGGATCTGCCGATCCTGCTGCCAGGTCTCGGTGCCCAGGGTGGCGATGTGGAGGGTTCCGTTCGATCTGGCGCAGATTCCAATGGCGGATCATTGATGTGCTCGTCGTCTCGCGGAATACTCTTCGCCAGCAACGGTACAGATTTCGCGGAGGCGGCCCGGAATGAGGCCATGAAGCTGCGCGATGCGATCAATGAGCATCGCGTGCAATCGGTCTCGGCCTAGGCATCCAGAACCTCGTCATCGACGTACACAGCAATAGCTGGCCATATCTTCTAGCAGGAAATCATTGATGCTCAAAACTGTAACCCGAACGCTTTTCGCCCTGATTATGAGCGCGGTAATGGCGGCGCCGGCGGTGGCGTTTGATCCCCCGGCTGGATATGTGCCTGTGGAATCTGGCGAACTCGGTATCGCACCGGATTACATGCCCCGATATTTGGGACAAAGCCAAATCGAGGCCTATGTGCCAGAAACTGGCCATTCCGTTACCGGCTACATGCTCGATTACTGGCGCGTAAACGGCGCATCCACCATCTACGGAAATCCAATTTCCCAGCCATTTGGCGCGGAGAATGGACTCTACAGCCAAGCTTTTGAGCGCGGAATCTTCCAATATTCGCCGG
Source organism: Chloroflexota bacterium (assembly GCA_023424355.1). GTDB lineage: Bacteria > Chloroflexota > Chloroflexia > Thermomicrobiales > UBA6265 > UBA6265. The sequence goes on from JAFAEA010000371.1 coordinate 10,607, forward strand.
TGTGGATGTTCTCGGACGATGCCGCCGTGCGCCTGATGCCCATCATCAAATCCGATCTCGATGCCAACCGTATGGAACGCCGCTCTGATGGTCGCCGCAACGCGACCGATCGCCGCAGTGGCACGATCCCGGCCGCTATTAACACTGTTCGTGCGGATGAGATCGCGAATGAGGGTGGTCGCATCAGTACTTCCAACGGGTTCGGGATCTCTGGCATTTTCGGTGCCTGGTATGAGAATCACGAAGGTTGGTTCTACCTTGGCGCACCGTTGAGCGAACCGATGCGGATTCGTGGTGTTGAAGGGCAGTATTTCGAGAACGGAATCCTGCTGAATCAGGATGGCGAGGTAAACGTCGCCAAGCTACCGCAGGATGCCGCAGATAAATACGGATTCGATACGACTCCGATTGAGCAGGGAAATCTCCCGGTCTATTCGGAATCGCTGTTCTACAGCACCTACAACCCGTATGGCGTGGACCCAACCGTGCTCACTGGATCCAAGCGGATTGTGGTGGATATTAGCGATCAAACCATGCAGGTATTCATGGGCGATACCCTGGTGCTGGAAACCTATGTAAGCACCGGGCTCGAACCGAATCACACGGAAATAGGATTCTTCCACGTGCGGATCAAATATGAGGCGCAGACGATGGAAGGGTTCACCAATGGGTCCGGTGAAGTGATCAGTTTGGGCAATGAAGGCGAAGGCGAAGCATACAGCGTGAGTGATGTGCCGCATGTAATGTACATAAACTACGAAGCAGAAGCGCTGCATGGTGCCTATTGGCACAACAACTTTGGCAATCGCATGAGCCATGGCTGTATCAATCAGCCGCTCGATGTGGCCGCATTTATGTTCGATTTTGCTCCGCTTGGCACACCGGTAACCGTCGTAGAATAGAAGCGGCGGCAGGATCCCTTCGGTTCTCTTGGCCGCAATCAGAAATTAACATCTGGTCTGGTTGATGAATCAGACCAATGCAGTAGAATACTCCGAACGCGGCATCAGCTGGTCCGATGCCGTACCGCTCGAAACACCGGAACACCATTGACCACGAACCTCACATCGCACCCGACTCGCACAATGCAAGTGGTGGCTTTCGCCAACCAGAAGGGCGGCGTGGGCAAAACCACCAGCGCAGTAAACACTGCAGTGGTGCTTGCCGCACGAGGATTTCGTGTGCTGCTGCTGGATCTAGACCCACAAGGCAACACAACCTCCAGTCTGGGAGTGGAGAAGGATGAGCTCGATGGCACCATGTACGACCTGCTCACCCAGAGTCTCTCGTTCGAGGACGTGGTTCTCCGGGATGTACGACCAAATCTGGACCTGATCGCCACGACATCCGATCTCGCCGGTGCCGAAATTGAACTGGTTACCGAGGCGAATCGTGAACGCCGCATGGCCCAGGCACTTCACTCCGTACGCCACGATTACGATGTTGCTCTGATCGATTCACCACCTTCACTTGGACTGCTCACACTCAACGGACTCACGGCCGCCAACTCGGTGGTGATTCCAATTCAATGCGAGTTCCTCGCGCTGGAAGGTGTAACGCAGCTTATTCAAACCATCGATCTCACACGTCAACATCTCAATCCACAGCTCGATCTGCTCGGCGTGTTGATGACCATGTTTGATGCTCGCACCAACCTCAGCGCTCACGTTGTTGATGAAGTACGCCAATACTTTCCGGATCATTTATTTGAAGCCATTGTTCCGCGATCTGTGCGGTTGGCCGAGGCTCCTAGCTACGGTCAATCCATCACGGAATACGACCCTTCGTCGCGCGGCGGCGAAGCCTACGCCCATTTTGCCGAGGAGCTTGTGAGCCGCCTCGGAATCGAACACCCAGTCACTAAAGGAGAAAGTGCTGAATGAGTAACCAGGAAATGCGCGACGACAAGTTCGCCGGACTCGGATTGACCTTTGATGATGTACTGCTGATTCCGGCCAAATCGGATGTGATCCCAAGCGATGTGAGCCTGAAGACTCGCCTCGCTGCCGATATCGAACTCAACATCCCCATCGTTTCGGCCGCCATGGATACCGTGACGGAAGCACGCCTGGCCATCGCCATCGCTCGCGAAGGCGGCATCGGTATCATCCACCGCAACCTGAGCATCGAGGAGCAGGCGGCAGAAGTCGATAAAGTGAAACGTTCTGAAAGTGGCATGATTGTGGAACCCATCACGCTGGGCCCGGACGATCAGATTTCCGATGCGCTTGCGCTGATGGAACAGTTCCGCATTAGCGGTGTGCCGATTACCGATGACGCCGGCAAGCTGGTAGGTATTCTCACCAACCGCGATCTCCGCTTTGTGGAGAATCCGGATCAGCCCATTTCCCAGAAAATGACCAAGGACAACCTCATCACCACACCAGTTGGCACCACGCTGGAAGAGGCAGAAAAGATCTTCCATCACAACCGCGTGGAGAAGTTGCCGGTGGTGGATGAGAATGGCTATCTGCGTGGACTCATCACCATCAAGGATATTGAGAAGAAGATTAAGTACCCGAATGCCACCAAGGATTCACAGGGTCGGCTCCGTGCCGGTGCTGCCGTGGGTGTAGGATCATCCGGCGAAGAACGCGCCGAAGCGCTGATCGAGCGCGGTGTGGATGTGATCGTGGTCGATACCGCTCACGGCCACAACAGTGGAATCCGCGAGACCGTGAAGAACCTTAAGGCGAAGTATGATGTCGCCATCATCGCCGGTAACATCGCTACCGGTGCGGCCGCGCAAGATCTGATCGATTGCGGCGCAGATGCGCTCAAGATCGGTATTGGTCCGGGGACCATCTGCACCACTCGCGTGGTTGCCGGTACCGGTGTGCCGCAGATCACCGCCATCTACGAGGCGGCAAAGGTCGCCGAGAAGAACGGTGTGCCTGTGATTGCCGATGGTGGTATCCAGTTCAGTGGCGATATCGCCAAGGCCATCGCCGCTGGAGCGAGTTCCGTGATGCTGGGATCGCTGCTGGCAGGTCTCGACGAGAGCCCGGGCGAGGTGATCGTCTCCGGTGGCGAGCGCTACAAGGAGTACCGCGGTATGGGCAGCCTGGCTGCCATGCGCGGCCGCAGCTTCAGCAAGGACCGCTACTTCCAGGGCGATATCGGTAACGTGAACAAGCTGGTACCGGAAGGTATCGAAGGTCGCGTGGCATACAAGGGTGCTCTCGCGCCGCAGGTGTATCAGCTCCTTGGTGGCCTGCGAAGTGCGATGGGGTATGCCGGTGCGCCGGATATCGAAACTCTGCGCACCAACTCGCAGTTGATCCAGATCACCAATGCCGGTTTGCGCGAGAGCCATCCGCATGATGTGACCGTCACCCGCGAGGCACCGAATTATCGGATCTCTGGTCGATAAGGAAGGACCTGAATGAGCATCGATTTTTCTGGCGATCACGGCCAGCGCGTTTTGCGACAACTGGACCAGGAAGAAGTGATTTGGCTGACCACCGTCTCCAAATCCGGCACACCGCAACCAAATCCGGTGTGGTTCCAGTACGTGAACGACAAGATATATGTCTACACGCAAGAGAGCGCGGTTCGCCTGAAGAACTTTGTGGAGAACGACCGCGTTTCCCTGAACTTCAATACGGCTCCCGATGGCGAGGACGTGACCGTGATTACCGGCCGGATTGGGATTGACTACGATTTCCCGAAGCTGATCAATAATCCCGCCTACATCGAGAAATATCGCGAAGCGATCAAGGCAATCAACACCACTCCGGAGAAGATGTCCGAAGAGTATCCGGTAGCGATGGTGGTGACGCCGGCCAAGCTTCGCGGCTGGTAGTACTGACCCGTGACTGATTCTGTTAACAACATGCCTTCCAAGGTACTTCTGCCTCCGAACGATGAAGCACCGGCGATGCCGAGAGGCAAACAGACCATTCTTCAGCGTCTGGTCTGGGCCGGACTGAACGGGTTGCTGATCTTCGTAGCGTTCCAGATCTACAAGTTCGTGCGCAAGTTCGGTATCCGCGATGATTCTTCTGAGGCGTATCAACACGCATTAGATGTCATCGATTTCGAGAAGCGACTCCACTCCTTCTTCGAGCTCGATTGGCAAGGTTGGGCATTGGACCAGGGCGAGAGCTACATCAAGTTCTTCAATTACCTCTACGCGTACTACATGTGGTGGGTGATTGGCGGATTCATGCTGCTGGCGTTCTTCGCGCCGAAGCGATTCCAGTACATGCGGCGGGCATTCTTCATCAGCATGGTGATGGTGACTCCGATGTACCTGCTCTACCCGTTGGCGCCGCCGCGATTCATGCAGGACCACGGATTCGCGTTTGTGGATACCATGCAGGTGTACGGCCCGAACTACTTCTCGGAGACAGGAATCGTGCAGGCGAATCGATACGCCGCGATGCCGAGCATGCACGTCGGCTGGACTACATTTGTCGCTATCTCGGTGAGCCTTTTGATCTCCAATCGCTGGCTGGCCCGCCTTTTTGTGGTGTTTATGGCTTCACTCATCACCTACATCGTGGTGATCACCGGCAATCATTACTGGCTGGACGCACTGGTGGGATGGATCTTCATTGGAACAGCCCTCCTCATCAACCACCTGATTCCTTATCCTCTCGTTAACAAGTTCTTAAAGCGCGGTTCTGTACACTCGGATGCAGGGCAACAATCCATGCCCCACGAAGAACAGAAAGGCGCACAATGACTCTCGATTTCTCAACCGACCACGGCAAGCGCACACTGAACGAGTTGGAAACCGCCAAGGCGATCTGGTTCACCACCGTCACTCCGGCTGGCGTTCCGCAGCCGAACCCGGTTTGGTTTGTGTGGGATGCCGATGATGAATCGGTTTACACGTTTGTACAGCCGCATAGCGCCCGCATTCGCAATCTGAAGGCAAATCCGAACGTGAGCCTTCATTTCGCTTCGGATCCGTACGCGAGCTCGGTCACCGTGCTCACTGGTGTGGCGGAGTTTGTTGAAGAACCACTCACACTGCACGATCTCCCGATCTACGCCAGTAAGTATGGTGAGGCGGAATGGGCAGAAGCAGGAATGACGCCGGAAGAAGCCGCGAAGGAATACTCCGTACTGCTGCGAATCCGCCTCAACAAGCTGCGGGGGTTCTAGGTTCCATCTCGAATTCACAGAATGTCTACCCTCCTGCGATCGCAGGAGGGTATTTTTGTGTCGGGACAGGCCCCTCATATCAACATCGTTAATACTCATATCACAATATAGCGATATGCTTGACATGAGATAGATGCTGGCTTATGATTTGTATGTGCCCATGCCCCGCGGCAGGTGCCCCCGACCTTGCTAACAACAACCGCTCTGGTCAACGAAGCCCGGAGCCTCGAAACAGGAGGATGTATCGCAATGATGCCAACATCACAATTTCTGACTCAGTTTGAACTCACTTCGGCTACGCAGACCAGCCCGGATCTCCGCCGCATGGATATGTACAACC
>JAFAEA010000060.1 GCA_023424355.1 Chloroflexota bacterium
GGCTTGTACAGCTGAAGAATGGCGCGGCCAGTGGTGGACTTACCACAACCGGATTCACCCACGAGACCGAGGGTTTCACCGCGGTTGACGTGGAAGCTCACACCATCTACGGCCTGCACAGCGCCGACCTGGCGCTGGAAGATGATGCCTTCGGTGAGTGGGAAGTGCATCACCAGGTTCTTGACATCCAGCAACGGAGCGCCGTTGGCGGTATCCGTGTTGGTTGCTTGTGGCTGTTCTGTAACAGCAGACATGGTTACTCCTCCGAAGGTTACGCGTCGCCCATTTGGGCCGGGCTCACACCCAAATCGGGTGCATCTGGATCAGCATCGGCTGTCGCATCCGAAGGCTGCGGGTGGCCGAACTTTTCGGCGATGGCGTCTTGATCATCGTCTTTGCTGACTTCGTTGTGGAACCAGCAGGCACTAAAGTGATCTGTTCCAACTTCCATCAGCGGTGGGTTCTTGGATTCGCATTGTTCGCGAGCGTAGTTACAGCGCGGAACAAATGGGCACATATCCGGCAGATCGATAAGATCAGGCGGAAGACCGCGAATCGGCTGAAGTTTTTCCTTGGTGCGGGCATCGAGTCGAGGAATCGACTTCATGAGGCCCACGGTGTACGGGTGCTTCGGATTCGCGAAGATCTCCTCGGTGGAGGCGGTCTCAACGATGTGACCGGCGTACATAACCTGCACGCGGTCGGCCATACCGGCCACCACACCCATGGAGTGGGTGATCATCATCACACCGGCACCGGTTTCGCTCTGGAGGTTGCGCATCAGGTCCAAAATCTGGGCCTGAATGGTCACGTCCAGAGCAGTTGTCGGCTCATCGGCGATGAGAAGCTTCGGGTTACAAGAGAGCGCCATAGCGATCATCACTCGCTGACGCATACCACCAGAGAACTGGTGAGGGTACTGATCCACGCGAGCTTCTGCATTCGGAATACCAACCATCTGCAGCAGCTCGATAGCGCGTGCCTTGGCTTGTTCCTTATTCATGCCCATGTGGAGGATGAGCGATTCGCTGATCTGGCGGTTGATCGTCAACACCGGGTTCAGCGAGGTCATTGGATCCTGGAAGATCATTGCGATTTCGTTACCGCGGATCCCTCGAACCTGCTCATCGGTCATCTTCAGAACATCTTTGCCCTGAAAGATCACTTCGCCGTTAACGATTTTGCCTGGAGGGCTTGGCACCAGTCGCATCAATGAAAGGCCGGTAATGCTCTTACCAGAACCAGATTCACCTACAACGCCCAGTGTTTCGCCTGGTTTGATGTAAAACGAAACATCATCCACAGCCTTCACAACGCCATCCTGGGTGAAGAACTGCGTTTGCAGATTCTTTACCTCCAGCAATGGGGCGTCGCTCTGGCTACCTTTGTTGGCAGAAGTGGTGGTCTGTGTGTCAGCCGCCATTCTTGTTCCTCTCCCACACGCATATACAAACAATCTGACCTGAAAACAGGAAATCCGTCACACCATTGAGCGTCGACCGATTCCGAAAACAATAAATGATTACGGTTCAATCGTCACTACCCGGGGTGCGGCACTGCACTGGGCTGTGGGCTTTCCATGCCTTTCACAATCTCCATGCACAGTACCACAGCAAACCCTGTCAGAACAATAAGAAAGCAACTATTGTGCCGCTTTGTCAGTTCCAGAGTTCATGGCTTCCTGTGCGTGACGCATATATGCCTGCGCAGAAGAGGCCAGGAATGTTGTGACACTTGCCACAATCATGTCGAATCCGCGCTCGATCACACCTTCCAGCAAAGCCGGTGTGTAAGCGACTGTGCCGGTTTTGACTCCAGCTTCCTTGCATCGCGCAATCACCTGATCAGCAACCGCTGTGACATCAGGATGATTTGGCTGTCCCGGAAGTCCGAGAGACTGCGCTAAATCGCTTGGACCAATGAAAAGCACGTCGAGACCCGGCAGCGCCAGCATGGCATCGAGTTCGCTGAGCGTATGCTGATTCTCGAATTGAATCATGTTCAATACACGGTCGTTGAGCGGCTCCACGAACGTATCCAGCGTACCGTTCATGCCGAAATCGAAGGTACGCATGCCCGCGAGCCCGCGGCTACCGACTGTGGCGAACTTTGTGCCAGAGATCGCAGTTTGCGCTTCGGCCGCAGTGTTCACCTGAGGCGTCATGATGCCAGTAGCACCTGCATCCAGGAACTTCAGCACGGTTTGCTTGTCTCGTTCGCCCACTCGCACAAAGGGTTCGATACCGCGTGCCTCAGCTGCGAGCATCAATCGATACGTGGTTTCCGCGTTGAGTGGACCATGTTCGCTATCGAGCAGTGCGAAATCAAATCCCGCAAGTGCGATAATCTCTACGATCTCTGGTGAGCTCAATGGAATAAAGCAACCGAATACCCGTTCCCCGGCCGCGAGTTTTTCCTTTACCGCGTTTGCACGCACCATCTCTGTACCTTTCCGTGTCTTTACGTGAATATTGAGTTGCCACAGTATAGAAGGAAGCGCGAATGAGCGAAATACCCGCTGAGACCGAATTGGACAGAACTTCACTCCCTGAATCTGCCTGGTGGATCGCCCTCCGCCAAATTCCGCAGGTCGGTCCGGTCCGCATTCGGATGCTTCTCGATCATTTTGGCGCGATATCCACTGCCTGGGCGGCTGCCGCACCGGAACTTCGAGAAGTGCTGCCGGCCAGTCTCGTTGAGGAAATGCATGCGCTTCGCGACAAAACCGATATCGCTGAGTTGTATTCCCGCACAACCCAAAACGGTGTGCGAGTCACGTGTTTGGTGGATGATGACTATCCGGCACTCTTGAAAGAAGTGCCTTCGCCGCCGCCAGTGCTCTACTACCGCGGACAACTCGTGGAGACGGATCACGCCGCCGTAGCAATCGTGGGCACTCGCAAAGTCACCGCCTATGGTCGGGAGATGGCGCATAGAATCGCGTCCGATCTTGCCAAAGCCGGAGTGACGATTATTTCTGGTCTGGCGCTCGGAGTTGATGGAGTCGCACACCGTGCCGCACTCGATGCGGGTGGGCGCACCATTGCGGTGCTGGGAAGCGGTATCGATGTGATTTATCCAGGTGCACATCGGGATCTCGCCCGCAAAATCGAGGCTCAGGGTGCCGTCGTCACGGATTATCCTCCCGGTACCCAACCTGATCGCTTCAACTTTCCGCCTCGAAATCGCATCATTTCAGGATTGTCTCGGGGCGTAGTGGTGATCGAAGCCCCGGAGCGATCGGGCGCGCTCATCACAGTGGATTTCGCAGCGGAGCAGGGGCGAGATGCCTTTGCGGTGCCGGGCCCTGTACATGCTCCGGCCAGCGCCGGATGCCTTCGGATTCTGCGGGAGGGTGCTACGCTGGTTCGTAGTGCCGACGATGTGCTGGAGGATTTGCACATTCGCAAACTGCATCGCGAGGAAACGTCGCCGCCCCCAGTGGCTCTTTCGGACGACGAACGACGATTGTTGGCGGTCCTCAGTTCGCAGCCGCTGCATCTGGATGACATCGCTGAAGCCTTGTCCAAATCCGTGGGTGAAGTCTCCGGCGAACTGATGATGCTGGAGTTGCAAGGGCATGTCCATTCGGCGGGTGGTGGATACTATTCCCGAAGGTGACGTACCATTCATTTAATGGATTCAGTCTTGACAGCGTCCGCTACGCTACAAATCTGAGAGCGAGATAACCTCGCATCGGCGTTTACCAACGAAGCGTCGCAAAAGAATACACACTAGGAACTCTGTAACTATGTCAACTGCAACGTCTGAGAAGACGACAAAGAAAACAACACGCGCCAAAAAGGCACCGGCCGCCCCTCGTGGCAAGCTGGTGATTGTGGAATCTCCATCAAAGGCGAAAACCATCGGCAAGTATCTGGGCCGTGGCTACACCGTGAAGGCCTCCATGGGGCACATCCGGGATCTGCCGAAGAGCACCATGGGCGTGAATGTCGATGCCGGATTCGAGCCGAAATATCTGATTCCTCGCGACAAGAGCAAGCTCGTGAAGGAACTGAAATCCAGTGTTCAGGGCGCGAAAGAGATTTATCTCGCAACTGACCCTGACCGCGAAGGCGAGGCAATTGCCTGGCACCTTGTACATGCCACCGATGCGCAGGAGAAGCCGGTTCACCGCGTGGTGTTCAACGAGATCACCCCACAGGCTGTAACCAAGGCGATGGAGAATCCACGCGAGATCGATATGGATCTCGTCGATGCTCAACAGGCGCGTCGTATTCTCGACCGCCTCGTTGGCTACGGTGTGAGCCCGCTTCTATGGAAGAAGGTGAAGCGAGGTCTCTCCGCTGGCCGTGTCCAATCCGCAGCGCTGCGAATCGTTTCCGAGCGGGAACGAGAGATCGAGGCGTTCCAGCCGGTTGAATACTGGAGCCTGGATGCCGATCTTTCCAAGATCGTCAGCGGCAAGCCAACCAAGCGGGACCAGTTCCGTGCTTCAATCAATCGTATTCACGGGAAGAAGGCAGAACTCGCCACCGGTGACGAAGCTCAGTCCATCGTCGATCAGCTCGATGGTGCGCACTGGAAGATCTCCGAAGTTCAGCGACGTCAAACACGTCGCCGACCGCAGGCGCCATTCACCACCAGCACCTTGCAGCAGGAGGCTTCGCGTAAGCTCGGATTCTCGGTGCGACGTACCATGCAGCTCGCGCAGGGCCTGTACGAAGGTGTCGATATCGGCGCCGAGGGTACGCAGGGTCTCATCACCTACATGCGAACCGACTCTGTGAATATCTCGACCCAGGTTCAGTACGAAACCCGGGATGTGATTGAGCAGAAGTTTGGTGCGGATTACGTGCCCGAGAAGCTCCCCTTCTACAAGACTCGTGCGAAAGGTGCTCAGGAAGCACACGAAGCGATTCGACCGACCAATCCGGCCCGCGATCCGCAGTCAGTGAAGTCGTTCCTGAACCCCAGCCAGTTCCGTCTCTACAATCTCGTGTGGCAGCGTTATATGGCCAGCCAAATGGCACCGGCACTGCTGGATAACACCCGCGTGGATATCGGTGCGGGTCCCAAGTCGGATGTTGAAGCCGACAACGCGCCGTTCGTGTTCCGCGCTACCGGATCGATCATCACCTTCCAGGGCTGGATGGCCGTGTACCAGACGGGTCGCGACGAAGGCGATACCGATGAGCTCGACAAGGGCGCACTTCCGGAACTCGAGAAGGGCGAGGTTCTGAACCTCATGCAGCTCTTGCCGGAACAGCACTTTACCCAGCCGCCACCACGCTTTACGGAAGCAACCCTGGTGAAAGCATTGGAAGAGCAGGGTATCGGTCGACCATCGACCTACGTGCCCACCATTGCCACTTTGCAGGCACGCAACTATGTGACGCTGGAAGAGAAGAAGCTCATTCCCACCGAACTCGGATTTGTAGTCAACGATCTGTTGGTGGAGCACTTCCCGGATATCTTCGATGTTGGTTTCACATCGCAAATGGAATCCGAACTGGATGACATCGCCAACGGCGATCGGCAGTGGGTGCCGACTCTGGAGCAGTTCTATGCTCCGTTCACGGCCACGCTGAAGAACGCCGAGCAGACGATGGAGAAGGTTCAGATTCGAGATGAACCAACTGACGAAGTTTGCGAGAAGTGCGGCAAGCCGATGGTGATCAAGCTTGGTCGCTTCGGCAAGTTCATGGCCTGCAGCGGATTCCCGGATTGTCGCAATTCCAAGCCGCTTCTGGTGCGCATTGGTGTGGAATGCCCCACCTGCCATCAGGGCGAGGTGGTGGAGCGCCGCTCCAAGAAGGGGCGCAAGTTCTACGGATGCGAGCGCTATCCGGAATGCGATTTCGTTTCCTGGAACAAGCCGATCACCATTCCTTGCCCGCAGTGCAACGGTGTGCTTGGCGAGATCGGCCGCGGCGGTGCACGCGTGAAGTGTGCAAGCTGTGGATGGCAGGGCGAGAAATCGACCCTCGTTCCGAACGAAGAACCAGCCAACGCATAACAGCCTGTTCATTCGGCCCGGATTCCGTACAGGAATCCGGGCCGTTTCGCAGTACACTGGGCATGAATCAAATTCTTCTTTGATCGATGAGTTTTCGAAATCTGACCATTCGCAGTACGACCACGTGTGGAGTTGATGTTCATGGCATTGCAGAACGTGATTGGGGTTGATCTGGGCGGCACAAATATCCGTGTTGCCGTGTTGGATACCGAAGGCAATATGACCCACGCCACAAGGATGCCCACCAACTCGGAAAATGGTCCGGATGCTGTCATCTCTCGCATCGCTGATTTGGTGAACGAGGTCGCCGCCAAGTCTGGAGTTTCTGCCGAAACACCCGTCGGTGTTGCTTCGCCAGGCCCGCTTAATCCACGCAAGGGCATCGTGCATTACACACCGAATCTGCCTGGCTGGCGCGATGTGCCACTGGTTCAGATACTGGAATCCCAAATCAATCGGCAAGTATCGCTGGCGAATGATGGCAATTGCGCTACTCTCGGTGAAATCCGGTTTGGTCGAGCCAAGGGAACGGAGAATCTTGTTTATCTCGCGTTGGGCACAGGCATCGGCGGAGGTGTGGTTTCCGAAGGTATCCTCATCGATGGCAAAAACGGACTTGGTGCCGAAATCGGCCACACGCTCGTCGCGCTGGATGGCCCGCGCTGCACCTGCGGTAGCATCGGTTGTCTGGAATCCTTCGCCAGTGGCTGGGCAATTCAGGCAGAGGCATACAAAGTCGCTACCACTGCCGATGGTGATTTACTGCACGAGCTCGCAATCGATGGCAAGATCCACGCTGGCGTTGTGGCCAAGGCCGCATCGCGGGGGCATGAGGCATCGATCGCGATTCTGGAGCGCGCTGGTCGTGCTTTGGGGGCCGCTATTGGGTCCTTCATCAATATGTTCGATCCGGAGATGATTGTCATCGGTGGCGGCGTGGCGGCACTGGGTGAATTGCTGATTGGCCCGGCGCGCAAAGCCGTTCCCCAATACTCCTTTATTGATATGCGACAGGATGTCGCGATCGAGTACTCGCAACTGGGGGGCGATACCGGTCTCTATGGCGCCGGAGCACTCGCTTTCCAGGAATTCGGCGACGAGTAGCTGCAAGTTCAAGGTACAGTGAGAAAACCGGCTCCAGAGTGGGCCGGTTTTGCTCTATGCAACACGGTGATCTGAGTATACGATGAGCGAAATTCGGTTGATTTGCAGTGAACAGGATTATCGAACCATGGCCGCACATCCGCAGTTTCTTTGGCACAATGGCGAACTCGTGAAATGGGAAGATGCCACCATTCACCTAACGGATTTGGCGTGGGGCGCCGTTGGTGCTGTGTTCGAAGGGATTCGCGCGTACTCAACTGAGGATGGCGAAGGACTCAACGTGTTCCGCTTGCGCGAGCATATGCGCCGTTTGCAGGAATCCTCGCGCATGGTGCGCTTGCCCATCGACTGGAGCGTGGATGAACTGGTCGGCTTTACGATCGAACTGCTGCGCGCCAACGAAATCCATGAAGATACCTACATCTTCCCACTGGTCTATTCCGGTGGCGAACCCAGCAAACGATCCGATCCGGCATCGCTCAAGGCCGCCATGTACATCACCACGCGACCGAATCCGACCCAGCTTTGCCAGGGCAAAACATCTCGCGCCAAGGTGAGCTCGTGGACTCGCATTTCCGATAACGTGCTGCCGCCACGGGTGAAGAACATCTCCAACTATCGCAATGGCCACCTCGCCCTCCACGAAGTGAAGCTCGATGGCTACGATGTTGCCGTCATGTTGAATCCACAGGGCAAAGTTGCCGAAGCTCCTGGTGCCTGCCTGATGATGGTGAAAAACGGCAAGCTCATCACGCCAGATCCTGCCAGTGGGATTCTGGAAAGCATCACCCGCGATGCCCTCATGATTATGGCGCGCGATATGGGGATTGAGGTAGTTGAGCGAGTAGTGGACCGCACCGAGCTATACACTGCCGATGAACTCTTCCTCTGCGGCACTGCCTTCGAAATCACAGTGATCAACGAGATCGATCGCTACAACGTTGGCAATGGAGAAGTTGGCCCCATCACCTCCCAGCTCGAGACCGAACTGCTCAACATTTTTCGTGGCAAAAGTGACAAATATCAGGACTGGATCACACCCGTTT
>JAFAEA010000121.1 GCA_023424355.1 Chloroflexota bacterium
CGATCTCGTCGGCACCAGTGTTCCACTGAATGCTTACCGGGGTTTCACCTTCCGGAACCATGAACGGAATCACCAGCGTGGTGGTTTCACCGGTCGGCAGCTGGGAGCCACGATCGGTAACCAGTACCTCGGCATCATCGGCGTTCAGGTAGAGATCGCTCTGGTAGGATCCACCGTTGTCCGAAACAACAGTGAAGTCGAGCGGGCTCATTGGCAGATCGCCTACGGATGTGACCTCGACGTCCAGCGTTACCAGGAAGAAGCGAGTGCCTTCGGCTGGCGGGTTGGCGGCTGCGTCGTAGCCCTCCCAGTTATCCTGGGTGGAATAGACAGAGACGGTACCAACTTCTTCGTCGACGACATCGTGGATCACAACTGGCTCGCCCTGAACCAGAGTCTGATCACTGGTGCTGCTGGCGGCAACACCATCTGCTGCAGTATCGGCATCGACTTCTTCAGTCGTGTCGGAATCAGCATCATCTGCTTCATCATCGGCAGCGGTTACGGCAACATCGGAGCCTTCTTCAGCTTCCGGGGAAGCTGCGGCATCATCGGTTTCCGGGGTAGCAACATCATCGCCGGCCTCTGGGGAGGCGGCGGGAGTGCCAGTGCTCTCGGAGCCTTCAAGCACAACCATGTTCAGCGGGCCGCTATCTGGCTGCCAAAGAACGGCGGTTGGAGCGATATCCGGGTACATCTGGAAGACCAGCAGACCCTCGAAGGTTTCACCATCACCCAGCGGGGTGTCATCGGTAAGAACCTTGACTTCCGAACCCTCGGCAGGTTCTGCCCAGGCTCGACCATTGTTCATGCCGGTGGAATCCAGCATGCTGAAATCGTATGGCTCAATAATGATGGAAGCACCAGAAACATTGGTGATCTTCACGTTAATGGCGCGGTACACCATGCCTCGTTCCGGCTCGTTGTACTCGCCGAAATCCTGCCAATCTTCTTCGACACCGGTGACTTCCAGCGTGGCAATCGGGTTGCCTGCCTCGTCAACGTAGGTCGAAGGAGCATTGAGACCGGTGGCGATGGCGCTGTTGTCGGAAGCTTCACCGAAGTTCACCATTACCAGCACACCGCTATCCGGCTGCCAAACAAACACACTACCGGTGGTACCTTCCTTCAGCTGGTACACCACGTTGAGCTCGGCGCTTTCACCATCGGCCAATGGCAGATCGTCTTCGAAGATCGTGCCCTCGGCTTCTTCGCTGGTGGAAACGTACACGCGGCCATTGTTCATGCCGGAGGAATCGACCAGGGTGAAATCGTACGGCTCGATGATCAGGCTGGCGCCCGAGATGTTGGTGACGGTGAAGGTAACAGCGTGGAAGCTGGATCCTTCTTCCGGCATCGAGTACTCGGAATAGTCATCCCACTCAGGATTAATCGAATTTACGGCGACGGTTGCGACAGGATTGCCGCGCTCATCGGTCCATGTGGCTGGGCTGTCCAGTCCGGAAGCGAAACCGGTTGCCGTGGCATCTTGCGCCGCGACTCCCATGAATCCGGAAAGCAGCATGCCCAGTGCAAGAAAAGCACCTAACAGCTTCCTCATGCGAAATTTCCTCCTGAATCTTCGGGCGAAATCTCAGCCATCGCCCTCGTTCGACTGCGGGCATTGTGCCCAGTGTCCATCTTCAGAACGCAAGAATCCTGCCGATGGTTCCACTATCCAACAACAAAATCCCCGGCAATTTGGTCAAAAATCGACATAACTCCCGAATGAGTTTATCTGCTGTGATGGCCCCGATGCGTATAGATAGTAGAGACCTTTTGAAAACAGGGAGTGAATGCATGACCACATCACGGCCGCTCGATGCCGAGCGCACGGCGCTGAGCCATATTCTCAGCAGATTGATGACCGAAGAACAAAGCCTGGAGAACCTGTGCAAGCACACACCACGCATCGTGAATGTGGCCGCCAATCTGGCCAGAATTCAGGCAGCTCTGGAGGCCAATTCCGAACCCAACGATACGGATGCGCTGCGCAATGCCTTGCGCGAGCTCGCCACCGAAAGCAGTAACGAGGAGGAACCAACATGGTAGCCACAATTCTCGAACGACCACTCGAACTCAAGACCACCATCGATCTCGATCCGAAATCGACCTACGAGGTGATCACTCGCGAAAAAGTTGAGCACATCGCCGATGAACTGAAGGAGATTCGCTTTCGCGTGAATGGCATCTTCTGGGTCGTTATCGGCAGTGTGCTCATGGATATGGCCAAAACATGGCTACCGTAAACACTCCGTTGCACGATGCCTTGCGGGATATCGGGGCGTTTAGTCGGCTCACCCTGCCGCAACACGCCATGCGCAGCTACCAATTGGAAGCCGCCAAACCGTTGGCGCATCATCTGCTGCATCGCACCGGCGAGCAATTTGCCATCGCGTTTAGCCGACAGGCAGGCAAGGATGAGATGCTCGCCCAGGTGATTTCGTGGGTGCTGGTACGCAATTCTGAGTGCGGCGGCACCATCGTGATTGCGGCTCCCACACTGCGACCACAAGCGATGATCAGTCGCGATCGCTTGCGAGACCGGCTACTGGCGAACCCGTTGACGGCCGGGATCACGAAGGTGAGTGATCGCACCATTCATGTTGGCAGGGCAAAGGCGGTGTTTGTTTCTGCTGCCAAAACCGCGAACGCGCGCGGACTCACCGCCGATCTCGGTCTCATCGCCAACGAGGCGCAGGATATTTCTCCGAGCGTGTGGGATGCAGTGTTCGATCCGATGGCGGCATCCACCAACGCCACGGCGCTTGTAACAGCCCGACAGCGGGTACCAATGCTTCAAATCAGTGCACAGATAGGTCCCGGTAGGGGTAAGAACGCGGTTGGAAACGTCCGGGTAGGCAAGGCAGAGAGGGGTTGTTGATAGCTGAAATAGCCGCGTAGATCACGCAGGAGGCCCGGGCAGCTGATGTGGCAAGACCGCATCGGCACCCGGGCCGAACTGTATATACCTGGTACCCCATGCTCCCCCCGAAAGTGTATAGGGGTCACCCGCGTCGTCTGGGGTGCTCTCGGCTAAAATATCAGCGACGCGCGTTTGGCGATTTGACATATAGATTCGGGGCTGGTCAGGAGAGTGTGGTGTCAGGCGATGTTTGGTCTGTGGTCATCGGTACCGTTCTCGGTTTCGTCCTGTCTGGGGCGTTGTCGCTGTGGCTTCACCACAGGCAGCGGAAGGATGCCGAGGAGGATTGGCACCGGAACAACCAACGGGACATCGACTGGAAGGCGCAGGACTTTGTGATCGAGGTGCAGGCGTTCTCCAATAACCCGACGATCGAGGTCATCGACCACTGGAACGACCCCTTGGGTCGAAAGCCGACCACCACAAGCAGCAGGAG
>JAFAEA010000158.1 GCA_023424355.1 Chloroflexota bacterium
TTCCGGACTTCCCGGGCAGCGTCAAGATCACCGATGTCGGTACCTACCACTGGATCGTGGAATACTCCGGCGATGCCAACAATGATCCGTCCGTCAGCCCATGTGGCGATGAGACCTTCGTTGTCGAGCAGACCGAGCCGACCATCGAGACCGTGATGAAGCATGCCGATGGCACCGTCATCGGGCAGGGCAGTGTTGTGCCGATCGATTCGATCGTCATTGACACCGCGACCATCGAGGGCCAGTCAGATAACGCGACCGGTTCGGTGACCTACACCCTTATTCGCGCCGAGGACTGCGCGGTTGAGGATCCGGAAGTCATCACCGAATTGACCGTGAGCCTGACTGACGGCACCATTCCGGACTTCGCGCCAGGCATCAAGATCGAGAATGTCGGAACCTATCACTGGATCGTTTCGTACTCCGGCGATGCCAATAACGCCGCAACTATCAGCCCATGTGGCGATGAGACCTTTGTGGTGGAGCAGGCTGAGCCGGCAATCGAGACATTGATGCGGTTTGCGGGTGAAGAGGGCACCGTCATTACCAATGGTGACACCGTCGCCATCGATTCGTTGGTCATCGATACCGCCATCATCAGTGGTCAGTCTGAAAACGCGACAGGTGAAGTTACCTATCAGCTGTTCAATGGCACAGTGTGCGGTGATGAAGACGCTGAAATGATTACGGAAGTAGTCGTGGATCTGACGGAGGGAGCCATTCCGGATGTCGATCCTGCGGTGAAGATCGAGAATGTCGGTGTCTACTTCTGGGTCGTGAGCTACGAAGGCGATGCGAACAACGCCGCTGCCATCAGCGATGGTTGTGACGAGTGGTTCCAGGTCGAACAGGCGGAACCGGTTGTCGAGACCGTGATGAAGTACGCCGATGAAGAAGGCACCGTGATCGAGCAGGGCGGCATCGTGCCGATCGACTCCGTGTTGATCGACACTGCCACCATCAGTGGTCAGTCCGATAACGCGACTGGAACCGTGACGTACACGCTCATCCGCGCCGAGAACTGCGAAGTTGAGGAACCGGAGGTCATCGCTGAGCTCACCGTTGACCTGAGCGAAGGCACCATTCCGGACTTCGCCCCGGGCATCAAGATCGAGAATGTCGGTACGTACAACTGGATCGTGACGTATTCCGGCGATGCGAATAACGCCGAGGCGATCAGCGATTGTGGTGAAGAGACCTTCGTTGTTGAGCAGACTGCACCGGGCATCGAGACTGTGATGAAGTACGCCGATGAAGAAGGCACCGTGATCGAGCAGGGCGGCATCGTCCCTGTCGATTCTCTGGTGATCGACACTGCCACCATCAGCGGTCAGTCCGATAACGCCACCGGTACGGTGACCTACACGCTCATCCGCGCTGAAAACTGCGAGGTTGAGGAACCGGAAGTCATTGCTGAGCTCACCGTTGACCTGAGCGAAGGCACCATTCCGGACTTCGCTCCAGGCATCAAGATTGAGAATGTTGGCACCTACAACTGGATCGTGACGTACTCTGGCGATGCGAATAACGCCGAAGCGATCAGCGATTGTGGCGAAGAGACCTTCGTTGTCGAGCAGACTGCACCGGTCATTGAGACCGTGATGAAGTACGCCGATGAAGAAAGCACCGTGATCGAGCAGGACGGCATCGTCCCTGTCGATTCCCTGGTGATCGATACGGCCACCATCAGCGGTCAGTCCGATAACGCCACCGGCACCGTTACCTATACACTCATCCGCGCCGCGGATTGCGCAGACGAGAATGCCGAAGTGATCTTTACTCAGGAGTACGACTTGGCCGATGGCTTCACCCCGGTGATGGGTGAGGATGGCGCTGGCATCAAGATCGTAAATGTCGGTACCTACCACTGGATTGTGGAATACTCCGGCGATGCCAACAACAACCCGGCAATCAGCCCGTGCGGCGAGGAAACCTTTGTGGTCGAGCAGACTGCTCCGGCCATCGAGACCGTGATGAAGTTCGAAGGCGAAGAGGGCGCTATCATCGGTAACGGTGAAGTTATCGCCATCGACTCTGTGGTGATCGATACCGCCGCCATCAGTGGTCAGTCCGATAACGCCACTGGTACCGTGACCTACGCTCTCTACCATGGCGGCGTTTGCGAGGAAGGTGTGCTTGAGGGCGCTACCCAGCTTGGTACCTGGGAAGTCAACCTCGAAGACGGCCAGATCCCGACGGTAGATCCGGGTATCAAGATCGAGAACGTTGGTCTCTACACCTGGATCGTGACGTACGGCGGCGATGACAACAATCTGAATGCGATCAGCCCTTGTGGCGTTGAGACATTCGTGGTTGAGCAGACCGAGCCAGTTGTCACCACCGTGATGGAGATGCCAGATGGCACTGTCATTGAGAATGGCAACATGCTCAACCGTGGCGACTCCGTGCTCGATACCGCTACCATCAGCGGCCTCAGCGATAACGCCACCGGCACGGTGAGCTACCAGCTATACGGCGATGCGCTCTGCGAAACACCGTTGGGTAGCCCGTACGTGGTGGAACTCACCGAGGGTGAGGTTCCGGATTCGCTTCCGATTCAGATCGAGAATGCCGGTAGCTACAACTGGGTGGTGACTTACTCGGGCGATGCCAATAACGCCTCCGCAGAAAGTGGCTGTGGCGAGGAGTACTTCCATGTCGATACCGTTGCCCCGGCAGTGGTAACCACCATGAAGTACGCCGATGGCACCGTGATCGAGAACGATGAGCTTGTCTACACCGATAGCGTCGTACTGGATACTGCCGTACTGGTCGGTGCTACAGATGATGCCAGCGGCACCGCAACGTATCAGCTCTACGCAGATGCGATGTGCACGGTACCAATGGGCGAACCACAGGAAGTAGCAGTCACCAACGGTGTGATTCCGGATTCGGCGCCGTTTACTGTCGCTGAACCAGGAGCCTACTACTGGATGGTGACCTACTCGGGTGATACCAATAATCTCGAGGCTGTGAGTGGTTGTGGCGAGGAGTTCTTCCGCGCTGAGGAGGCACCGGCAACTCCGGAACCGACGAATCCGGCCACTCCGGAGCCGACTGAAACTCCTGATCCCGCAACGCCACGACCTGGCGATGCAACCTCAACCCCGCCAACGGTGAAGGGCCTGCCTTCAACCGGTAGCGGTCAGAGTGGAGTCTGGTTCATTGGCTCGCTCGCGGCGATTGTTGCTGCTGCCTTTGTGGCCAGCGCCCTGCGGATTATCAGCCGCAATCAGTAGAACTGCAGATCCGGGAAACCGGAAGCCGAGGAGGCGGTCCCCGCAGGGGCCGCCTCCTTTCGGCTTTTCGTTTATTTGCAGTCCTCATATGGCTCGAATGCAACCGGGTAGTCTCAGAAATGTTTTAACCCTTGAGTTAACGATTACTTCACCGCCCGTCGGTCCGATACGTGTGAAATAGATTCGTAGGTGTGGGTGGATCACGCCAGTTTCATTCCCAGCGTTTCCTTTAGGAGGTAACCGTGTCGAACAAGCGAAGCGAAGAATTCTACGAAGGTGATCGTGACGAAATCCTCTCCACCAATGGCCGTGGCGAGAAGATGTATGACGTAATCGCCCGTCGCTGGAGCCGCCGCGGTGTGGTTCAGGCTGGCCTTGCCTCCGGTATCGTGCTCTCTGGCGCTGCTGCTGCTTCGGCTCAGGATGCCACTCCAGAATCCTCCCCGGCTGCATCTCCCGTCGCTTCACCAGTTGCCGGTGGAATCGCCTGGGATGCCATCGATCTCGATCAGGGTGACGAGTTGGTTGTGGCTGCTGGTCACACCGCCATCCCGTTCCTCCGCTGGGGCGATCCGATCTTTGCCGATGCTCCTGAGTGGGACATCAACAACCAGACTCGTGATTCCCAGGAACAGCAGATTGGTTACAACTGCGACTGGATCGGCTGGTACTCGCTGCCGCAGGGCTCTGATAATTCCGATCATGGTCTGCTGGCCATCAACCACGAATACACCAATCCGGAACTAATGTTCCCGGGCTACCTCACCGTTGAAGGCGAAGGCGACGATGCCGAATTCACCGTCAACACCAGTCAGGAAATCGTGGATGTCGAGCTCGCTGCTCACGGACTCGCCGTTGTAGAAATCAAGCGCGGAGAAGATGGTACCTGGGCTCCTGTACTCGATGGTGAGTACAACCGACGCATCACCGGCTTCACCGAGATCGAAATCTCGGGTCCGGCCGCTGGCGACGATCTGCTGAAGACCAGCGAAGATGCCACCGGTACCAAGGTCATCGGTATGCTGAACAACTGCGCTGGTGGTGAAACCCCGTGGGGCACCATCCTCACCGGTGAAGAAAACTTCAACCAGTACTTCGCCAATGTCGATCTGCTGGAAGATGCTGATCTGGCTGAGAAGTACGCACGCTACGGTATGCCAGAAGGCGCCAGTGAGCGACTTTGGGAAACCTACTACCCACGCTTCGATATGGCCCAGGAGCCGAACGAAGCCAATCGCTACGGTTGGGTCGTCGAGATCGATCCATTCGATCCCACAAGCACCCCGAAGAAGCGCACTGCTCTCGGCCGCACCAAGCACGAGGGTGCGACTTCTGCCGTCGCCAAGGGTGGCCAGGTTGCCTTCTACACCGGTGATGACGAGCGATTCGATTACGCATACAAGTTCGTAACCACCAATGCCTACGATCCGGAAAACCGCGAGAACAACGCGGATCTGCTGGACGAAGGTACCCTCTACGTTGCGAAGTACAACGATGATGGCACCGGCGAGTGGATGCCGCTGATCTATGGTGAGAATGGTCTTACCGAAGAGAATGGCTTCAACAGCCAGGCCGAAGTGCTCATTTACACCCGACTTGCCTCGGATGTTCTCGGCGCCACCAAGATGGACCGGCCGGAAGATTTCGAAACCAATCCGGTTACCGGCAAGGTGTATCTCGTGTGCACCAACAACTCCAACCGCGAAGCAGGCGAAGAAGATGCCGCTAATCCGCGTCCGGAGAACTTCAACGGTCACATCATTGAGATGACCGAAGACGGAGGCGATCACACCGCCACCACCTTCACCTGGGAGATCTTCATTCTCGCGGGCGATGTGAACGACGATGCTGCTGGCGCCTTCTACGGTGGTCACACCGAAGGTGTAAGCTCCTTCGCCGCTCCGGATAACATCACCTTCGATACCACCGGAAACATCTGGATCTCCACCGATGGCCTGCCGAACAACTTGCCGGGTAACGACGGCTTGTTCGTAGCCGCCACCGAAGGAG
>JAFAEA010000182.1 GCA_023424355.1 Chloroflexota bacterium
CTGACGAAACTCCCGAGGCCACAGAGACAACCACCACAGGCTCAACGCGAACTACCCGGACGACGACGAAAACCACCACGACCAATACCAGCGAGACTGGCGGACAGCGCGGAAGTTCCAACCGCACCCAAACCAGCTCTACTGAATCCGCCGATAATGAGTGGTACATGGATCAGCAGGATGTCACCATCACCTGGAACAATGACTTCTCACTGAGCGAGGTATCTGAGGAACCACAGATTAGCGATGCCGAAAAGCAGGAGAATCGCATTTCGCTGCAGTACAACGGAACCGCTGGTGTGGTGCGATTCACTACCACCACCTTCGCAACCAATGGCGGCGATGCAACGCCGCTCATCACCAATCTGAGCAACGATGATGATGCCCTCAAGGAGATCTTTGGTACCGAAGCCGAAGTTGTTGAGATCGTTGTTGATGAACAGGCAAGTGCCATGCTTATTCAAACCGCAGATCAGCAGGGTGTGTACTTTGTCTATGTGCAAACAACCTGTGTCACTGCCGATTGTTCAACCGTAAGTATGGTGACCATGGTGGGCGAGGGGCAGGCGATGGTGGATGCAATCTCAGCCACGAACGATAGCGTGGCAATTGATGGCACCTCGATTACCGATGCCATCCCGGTGTCGACCATCGAAGAGCATCTTCTTGCCGCAGGTAGCATGGTTTTGGAAAGGGTCGCATAGGTGAGACACCTGAATCTGCCTGGATTGGTCCGGGCGAGCCTCATGATTGTGTTGATGCTTACATTTTCAGCCGGAGCCGCCGCTCAATCGACCGGTTCCACCTGGACCGATCTCGGTGTCGAGTTCGCTGGCGGCGAGACTGATTCATCGGCGGATATCGTTGGCGATACCTATGTGTTGCCATCGAGCGGACTCGAAGTCGTCATCGGTGAAGGCGTCGATGCCAGCGATCCGACCGAGACTGATGTTCAGGATCAGATCATCGTTTCCACCAGCGATGGAATCGGCGCCGTGGCGGCGATTCCTGCTATCGGCTTCCCGGCGCGCACCCTCGAAGCCTATGTCGGTGGATTCGGTGAATCCATGGATAGCGTGGAAGAGTTGGACTTGCAGGAAAGTCGGGGGCTCGCCACCGGTGTTTATCGTGTGGAATCGGGGGGAACCGTGCAGTACATGGTGATCTCGGTAAATGCCGAGGTTTCACCAGGTAACCACGTGATTGAAGTGGTCGTCGCTGGCGCAAATGCCCTGGAGCCGCTGTTTGAGGATCTCAGTGCCAATGTTTCCATCGATGGTGTGGCCATGTTTGCCGATCTCGATGTTGAGCACGCGCTGGAAATCGTCGCGGCAGACGACTCTGTTTAGACGCAAAGGTTCAGTCATTTGATGACGGCACGTAGCAGGTTCCAAAGCAGACGAGTTTGGCAGGCGGTATTCTCCGCCTGCCTTCTGTTATTGGTTCTGTACACGCCATTGTCGGCGGCACAGTCCGGCGCGCTGGAGGATCCCTACAAAACAGAGCTGCTGGATTGGTCCGTAAGTGTTTCAGGTCCCAATTATGTGTTGGAGGAGGTTTCGCTCGAGGAATATCCTCACGGAAGAGGCGAGCGGATATACATCACCAACGTCGATAGCCTCGGATTTGCTGAAGTTGCGTTTTTTGATGATACCGATACTCCAGACCAGTCTCTCGAGATCATGCTTAGGGATTTCGAATCGGCTT
This sequence comes from Chloroflexota bacterium, assembly GCA_023424355.1. Classification (GTDB taxonomy): domain Bacteria; phylum Chloroflexota; class Chloroflexia; order Thermomicrobiales; family UBA6265; genus UBA6265. Next base: position 1,708 of record JAFAEA010000182.1, read on the forward strand.
CAACCGATTTTGCATTGCTGGAAAACGGCAGCGACGGCAATGTTCACTTTGCACTGGCCCGATTTGAGATCGATCACCACCTCACCGGCTATTTCTATATCGAGATCGCCCAGGATGTAGAGGGCAACATCGATGTTGTTCAGAGCCTGTATTCATTGAATGCCGATTTCCTGGAACAGATCGAGATCGCACGGGGCGAAATCGATCTCAACGGTTTGGCGTTCCTGGCTGATCCTGCTATCGATCTCGATTCCGCGATTGCTCACGATGAGGTGCTTCTCGACTCCACCCCGGATGTCGCCACACCAGTGCCCGGCAGCTTCACCTACGAATCCGGCGATGCGACGCTCAACATTCAGCCACCAGTGGAATACGATTTCGCATATTCAAACCCACCGCTGGATGTACGATTTCTGAAGACGCCCAACGCCTACGCCGTGGTGGGTTACATCTCGCAGACTGCGGACTCTCCTGAAGCAGTGCTCGGCACGGTGTTTATTGACGCACCAGTAGGCGATGAAGCGCCACAGGAGCTTCATATCGAATCCGATGCCGATCGTGCTCTCGGGGTCTATAGAATCAATACAGAAGGGGAGACCCGACTGATGGTTGTGGAAATCAGGCGAGTCTCTGATGATCTCTGGACGGTACAGGCGCTCGCTGCAGAGCAAAGTGTGTTCTCAGCTGAGTTTGAGACCTGGCAACAAGCGGTTGAGTTCGACGGAGATCCTCTATTGAACGAAATCGACCCGGCCGACGTTCTACAGTTATTGGATTAGTCGCTCATTCAACTCTCGAGGAGTGCCATGAAGTTTATCCCAGTAGCGCTACGTCTCTCTGTCATTCTGGCCATGCTCCTTGGCTCCCTTGGAGTGGCTGGTGGAGCTGCAGCGGCCCAAACGCAGGATTTCGAGCCGGGGTTGTACTCATCAACATTGGCAAATGTCGATATCGAGGTGAGCGGTCCGGAGTATGAGATCGTCGAAGCCGAGCTTCAGCACTATGAACATGGTGAGGGTGAGGTTATTGGTATCGAGCCAGTTTCCGGTGTCTCACATGCCGAAGTCAGCTTCTACGATGACGACGACACGCCAGACGATACGATCGAAATCTATCTTTCATCCATGAGCTCAGCTGCCGATGACTTTGCCATTCTGGATGAAGGAACCGATGGTGATTGGCAGTATGTGCTTGCATCAGTGGATTACGAGGGTCTTGAACTCCTCTATTACGTGCGTGTGCAGGAAGACGTCGTCGGCAATGTCGATCAGCTGGAGGCGTTCCTCGCCCCCACTGAAGCATCCACCGAATTGTTGGTTGCCGCTCAGGAAGAGATCACCATCGATTCCATCGGCTTCATGAGCGATGTTGATGCTGCAGCCCTAACCTCCATGGCAGTAGATGGTCCGACCGAGGCGCCACAATCGACACCCGTAACTACACAGGAAGAAATGGCAGTGACCGACAGGGTGCTCATGCCATCCTCCGGCGTTGAAGTGGGTATCGGGCCAGATTTCACTTTCGTTGACAATCCTTCGACGGATGGTGAGATCGAAAACGTCAGCATTCAGGG
>JAFAEA010000250.1 GCA_023424355.1 Chloroflexota bacterium
ACCCTGATGGCCGCGGCAAAGATGCAATCCGGAAGCAATCCAGCGCCGGCAAACGATCAGGAAATGGTGCTGTACAGCTCGGATGGCATTGAGAGCTTCGGCTTTGTTGAGCACCTCAAACTGCCGCACTTCGTCACCTTTGGTTCCGGCATGACCGTGAACAAGATGGCAATCGATGCCTCGAACGAGAGCGAACCAACCGGGCATCTCGATATCGATTTGGTCGCCGCCGGATCGGAGGAAAACTGATGAGTACTGTGCAGGAGAAAGCTCCCCAGGAATCACAGCGATACAGTTATGCATTTCTGGATGAACAGAGCAAAAAGGCGATTCGCCGCGCAACCCTGAAGGCAGTCGCGATTCCGGGCTATCAGGTGCCGTTTGGCTCGCGAGAGCTGCCAATCGCACGTGGTTGGGGAACCGGCGGACTCCAGCTGACGCTCTCGCTCATCGGCCCGAACGATTGCCTGAAGGTGATCGATCAGGGTGCGGATGATAGCGTGAATGCCGTCAATATCCGCCGCCTGGTGGAACGCACCACACCGGATGTCACCACCACCACCCGCACCGAAGAGGCGACCGTGATCCAATCGCGTCACCGCCTGCCGGAGAAGCCGCTTCGCACCGATCAGATCATGATCTATCAGGTGCCGATGCCGGAACCGCTTCGAGGTGTGGAGAGGCGCGAGGAGGAATCCCGCCGGATGCACGGCGAGGCGGATTACAGCCGCATGTGGGTCAGCCTGTACGAAGATATCGTGCGCAACGGCGAAATCACCCGCTCCTCCAGCTATCCGGTGCTGGTGCATGGACGCTACATCATGTCCACCAGTCCCGTTCCGCGCTGGGATCTGCCGAAGCTGCATTTCGCTGAAGCACTCGGACTCTACGGCGCTGGCCGCGAGAAGCGCATCTACGCCATTCCGCCATACACCAGCGTTGTACCGCTGGCATTCGAGGACTATCCGTTCCGGGTCGAGGATTTCAGCGACAAGAAGTGTGCCTACTGCGGTTCCGCGGAATCGTTCCTGGTGCCGACTCCGGACCAGAACGGCGATGCGATTTACGTCTGCTCGGATACCGATTACTGCGAGAACTATGAGGCTGGGGAGATCGAGAAATCATGAGCACTGCATTGATTAAAGCACCCGCGGTTTCGCAGGTGGAAACGCTGCTGAGCATTCGCGATCTCACCAAGCTCTATGGGCCGGGATGTGAGCGCTGCCTGGATCTCACCGGCCCCGAGAGCAACAACACCGTGTGCCCCGCATGTGGAACCGTGGTGGCATGCGCAAATGTCTCGTTCGATCTCCGACCGGGTCACACCATCGGCATCGTTGGCGAGAGCGGTAGCGGCAAATCCACGGTGCTGAAGAGCATCTATGGGGATATCGAGCCGACTTCCGGCCAGGCGATTCTGAGCACCGAGGGCGATGACCCGCGGGATCTGTTCCAACTCAACTCGCAGGCGCGTCGCCGCGTGCGGAACTTCGAGATCGGCATGGTTTACCAGACACCGCAACAGGGACTCAACTTCGGCATCACGGCCGGAGGCAATGTGGCCGATCGGTTGCTGGCTGCCAACTGGCGACACGTCAGCGAAATCCGCAGCCGCGCCAGTGGATTGCTGGAACGGATGGAGATCCCCAATACGCGCATGGATGACATGCCTGGCGATTTCAGCGGCGGTATGCAGCAACGCGTACAGGTGGCCAAGGCGCTCGCCAACGGACCCGTGGTGCTGCTGCTCGATGAGATGACCAGTGGTCTGGATGTCTCCGTTCAGGCAGGTGTGCTGGATCTTATTCAGGAAATTCAACACGAAGCAAACATTGCGCTGATCGTTGTGTCGCACGATTTAGGGGTGGTTCGCCTGCTCTGTGAGAAGGCGATTGTGATGAAGAACGGTCGCGTTGTTGAACGAGGTCTCACCGATCAGATTCTGGAAGATCCGCATCATCCGTATACGCAACTTCTCGTGAGTTCCGTAAATCGATAACTTTCACGCTCTTATCTGAACATTCGCGCAGTTCCATGCAGAAACCGAAAGGTAGCAACGGGATGGGTTCTCCACGGTTTGAGATCAGGGGCCTCCAGAAGTCCTTTGAACTCCACATTCTCAAGTGCAAGGTGATACCGGGCTTCGCTAACGTGAGTTTCGATGTGCCACAAGGTGCATTCGTCGGCATCGCCGGCAAGAGCGGTAGCGGTAAGTCCAGCTTGCTGAAGTGCCTCTACCGAACGTACCTGGCCGACGCTGGTGAGATTCGATATCTCCGCGAATCCGGCGAGACGGTCGATCTGGTGACGATTGACGACGACACTATGCTCGACATCCGCAACAAGGAGATCGGGTACGTCTCGCAGTTCCTCCATGCTGTGCCGCGCGTAACGGCTATGGACCTCGCGGCGCGACCACTGGTGCATGCGGGAGTTGATTCGGCCGAGGCGCACGAGCGAGTTGCCTATTACTTCGAGCAACTCGAACTCCCGGCTGATTTGTGGGATGGCTACCCTATTCTCTTTAGCGGTGGTGAGCAGCAGCGTGTGAACATCGCCCGGGCACTTGCCAGCAAATCTTCGGTATTGCTGCTGGATGAGCCGACATCCTCGCTGGATGAGCGACTCCAGGGTACGGTTGCTCGCCTTCTGCGCGATCGCAAGGATGAAGGCACAACCCTGATCGGCATCATGCACGATCAGCAGCTTCTCGCCAGCCTGGCCGATTCGATTGTGTATATGCACAACGGGGTAGTCACCAACATCGAGACCGACAACCAAATCGGAACAGCGGTGACCGCATCATGAGCATGAAGGTTGTGGTATTGGGATCCAGCGCATCCATGCCAGCGGCCGGTGATGCCTGCAGCGGGTACCTGGTGCAATCCGGTGGGACAAATGTGTTGCTGGACTGCGGTACTGGTGTGATCAGCGCCCTGCAGAAGCACATTGCGCTGACCGATCTCACCGCGATTGTGATCACCCACTTTCACCCGGATCACTTCATCGATTTGGTACCGCTGCGATATGGACTTCGCTACGGCCCCGGCGAATCGATTCGGCCTCGCGTGTTCCTGCCGCCTCATGGCATCGCCTATCTCAAGCAGGTTGGCATGGGGCTCCGAAGTTCCGAGAATTACTTTGAGCAAGCCTACGATCTCGAGGAATACCAGCCAGAGTGCACGCTGACCTTAGGGGATCTGAACCTAAGCTTCTGCCGTACCACTCACGATATCCCAACCTGGGCGATTTCCGTTACGGATGGCGAGCACACCTTCGCCTACACCGCCGATACGCAGGAATCAGCAGAGTTGGTGGAGTTCTTCACCGGTGCGGATGTGCTCCTGAGCGAATCCACCTACCCTTCCACGCTCGCAAATCTGCCGAGTGGCAATCACCTCACCAGCAAGCAAGCCGGTGAATTGGCGACTCACGCCGAAGTTGGACACCTCGTTCTTTCGCATTTCTGGCCTGGTATCGATCGGCAGGAGTTCCTCGCCGATGCTGCCACCACGTTTCAAGGTCCGATTTCGCTGGCCGAATCGGGATCTGCAATCGCTGTGAACGCGCAGAACAGGAGCAAAAATGCTTTCGATTGAGAATCTCAAGGTCGTATTCGAAAACGGATACGAAGCGCTGAAATCCGTGAACATGACCGTCAACGACGGTGAAATCGTAGGACTCATCGGCCGTTCTGGTGCAGGGAAATCCACCATCCTTCGCACGATCAATGGCATTCAGCCGGCGACTTCCGGAACCATCCATCTGGACGGACGCGATGTCGCCGGCATGACCGGTGAGGAACTCCGTCAGGTTCGCCGGGAGATCGGCTTTATCTGGCAGGAGCACCACCTGGTTGAGCGGCTCACCGTGATGCAGAACGTTCTCTCTGGTCGCCTGGGATACATCCCCACACTGCAGGGATTCTTCCATTACTTCGACCGTGAACAGCGCGAGATCGCACTCAACAGCCTCGAGCGCGTGAATATGCTGCATCGTGCCGAAAACCGTGCCGATCGCCTCAGTGGTGGCGAGAAACAGCGCGTGGCCATCGCCCGGGCATTGGCCCAGCAGCCGCGAATTATCCTCGCCGATGAACCAGTCGCCAGTCTCGATGTCGAACTCTCCTGGCAGGTAATGAGCGATCTCGTCACCGTCTCCCGTCAGGAGAAGGTGCCGACGCTTGTGTGTATCCACCATGTGGATCTGGCCAAGACCTTCTGTGATCGCATCGTTGGTCTGGCACAGGGACACATCGTGTTCGATGGCAAGCCAGATGAGCTGAATCGCGCCGCCCTCGATGACATCTATCGCTTCGACAAACCCAAGGCGATCTCTTCTGCCGAGCGGCAGGAAGCCGTCGCCATGATGGCGATGTACGCCGGAGGTGGAGAATGAGTCAGCACGTATTTCAGGCACCCACAACGGGACGTGAGATCTCGAATCGCGAGAAGCTACTGCGTCCCGTTCCGATGCCGAGCCTCAAGAGTGTCGCGATTCTCGTCGTACTCCTGCTGCTGTTGATTTGGGGAGCATCCTCAACGGGTGCGAACTTCCAGACGCTTGCTGAAGGTATCCCAAATATCTGGGATTTCCTCACCAGGTTGTTCCCGTTCCAGTTTGTGATGGTGGATTGGCGCATCAATTTCTTTGGTAATCAGCTCAGCTGGAATGTCCCGGAAGCAATCCCGGCACTGGTGGAAACCGTGCAGATGGCAATTGTCGGTACCGTTGGCGCGGTGCTGCTGAGCCTGCCGTTCGGATTTCTCGCAGCCCGTAATATCACTCCACACCCGGTCGTCTACTTCCTCACCCGCTTCTCACTCAATGTGAACCGCGCGGTGCCGGATATCATCTTCGCGCTTATCTTCGTCTCGGCTGTTGGGCTTGGACCCTTCGCCGGAATCCTCGCCCTTACCATCGGATCGATAGGCACAGCAGCCAAGATGTATGCCGAATCGATTGAATCCATCGATCCTGCCCAGATACAGGCGGTACGCGCCACCGGAGCCAACGAGCTGAAGGTGTTCTCCTTCGCCGTGATGCCACAGGCACTGCCGCTCATTGCCAGCTACAGCCTGCTGATGTTCGAGGGGAATGTGCGCTCAGCATCCATCCTCGGCATCGTCGGTGCCGGCGGTATCGGACTCATCCTCAACAAATACATGGCCCTGTTCAAGTACCAGGAGCTCATGGGCGCCCTTCTCTTGATCATTGTCCTTGTGACCATTATCGATCGCGTTAGCGATGCAATCAGAAGGAGGATCGTCTAGCGCCAAATCACGCAGTGCCGCATGTCTGTCGCTTCGAATTTCGATAACTCCTCTACGAAAGTGGGACAACTGATGAACTTCAAACGATTAGTCACCAGTATGTTTGCCGTGGTACTTCTCTCCGTTACGGCGCCGGTCGGCGCGATTCTGGCCATGCAGGCCACTCCGGATGCCACTCCATCCGGCGATGCGATTGCGATCACCGATCTACCATCCTCCCCGCCGGAATACGACCGCACGGGTTGGCCAGAGCAGCTGACCTGTGGTCTCTTTGGTGGCGATGATGCCGAGGAAGCCCTCTCCAACAACGAACCGCTCGCCCGTTACATCAGCGAGTGGATCGGTATTCCGTTGGAGTACACCACCGGTAGCAGCTACAACGCCGTGATCGAGGCTGCTCGCGCTGGCCGCGTGGATTGCTACACCGTTGGTCCGTTCGCCTACATCCTGGGTGTGCAGGAAGCCGATGCCGAGGCTCTGGCCATCGGTATCTCCAGCAGCGCCGATGATCCGGTATACGACGAAACGCTCACACCGTTCTACTACTCCGTGATCAGCACCTGGAAGGGCTCTGGCATTGAGAACATCAACGATCTCGAGGGCCACAGCTTCTCCTTCGTCGATCCAGCGAGCACCAGTGGTCACCTGATTCCGGAAGCCAGCATGATCGATGCCGGTGTGGATCCGAACGACCCGAACCTCAACATCCAAACCATGTACGCTGGTAGCCACCCAACCAGCGGACTCGCCATCGCCAACCATCAGGTCGATGCCGGCGCCACCACCGAGGCCACCATCCGCAACATGTGGCAGGAAGGTACTGCCGATGTCTGCTTCTGGGAAGATGGTCAAACCAACAAGGTGCGCACCCAGGAGGAGTTCACCGAGCTCTACAACAACTGCCCGGATGGCTACCTGGTGCCGATTTTCTACAGCAACCCGATCCCGAGCACTCCGTTCGCGATCAACAAGAACCTGCCGCCAAGCCTGAAGCAGGCCGTGAAGGATGCGCTGCTCTCAACCCCGCAGAATGCCGAATTCATCGCCGAATCCGGCCGCTGGTTCGTGGACCCAACCATCACCGATCCGGATTTCGCTGGCCTCGATCACCTCGATGCCATGTACGATCCTCTCCGCGAAGTCGCCAAGGCGCTCGATCTGGATCTCAAGTCGCTGGACTAGGTTCAGTTTTTTGCGGACACTGCGCGGATACGGTACCTTGCCCGCGCAGCGTCGCATGTCACAAAGGAACGCACCATGACTGCATCACAGGAAAACCTCCAGGCACCAGGAACCATCACCATCGTCAATGCCACGACCATTCTGCCGACGGGGATCGTGGAGAATGCGCGCATACAGATCACCGATGGCATCATCACCGCGATCGATGATGGTGTTGGCGGCGATGGCCAGGTACTGGATGCTCGGGGCGCGTATGTGATGCCGGGAATTATCGATACC
>JAFAEA010000284.1 GCA_023424355.1 Chloroflexota bacterium
GGCAGATTCTCTGCCTCTGAGAAACGAGACTGATCTGAATCCGGTATCAGGCCATCCCCGATGTACCGGGATCAATCTCTGCAATGTGACTCACAGCCACGAGTCACGGCTCCGAGGTTAGAAGGTAAGGTGTGCACCTGTCAACAATTCAAAATAATAAGGGCCGTGTCGACTTTATCATTGGAATAGTTTGCATTGGGGTTATTATGTTCCCGCTTCTAGCGTTTCCCATGATTGACCCTCGCGCGTGAGAGGACGGTGAGTCCAAGTGCTAACCCATGTGAACGAACGGAGCGGAGCGAGTTTTAATCATCCGATTCCAATCCATTTGGACGAGTCCCCGACAACCCAGATCTGTTCCAAATCTGATTGTCCACACAAGTCGCAGTCGACCACGAGGGTCGACACTAGCCGTGAGAGACGAAATCACGCCCTGTTGAGAACTGCCACAAATTTCACCCACCACGGGTGACGCTACCGATCCATATCCTCGCTCTCAAGACCCTCCAGAAACGCGAGGATCATGTTGCGAACCGTATCGGCGTGCGTGAGCCAGAGGGTGTGGGCGGCTTCCGGGAGGGTCACCAGCGTGGCGTTCGGAAGCAGATTCACCATCTGCTCTGCCGGCCAACCGGGACGAATATCCTTCCCGCCCTGAATGGCGAGGAACGGCACGTCCAGCTCGGAAATGCGCTTCAGCAGCATCGGATCCCGACACCATTCATCCTTGCTGATATTGCCCTGTCGGTTCACATCCATGTTGTGCGGGAAAGGATAATACGGCTCCTGCTCGCCGTGGAGATCGCGCGCATCGGCATACTCGATGTGCCAGGCACGATCCTTCAACACCCCGATGCCGGAGAGATAAATCACCCCGGCCGTGTGTTCGGGATACGTAAGTGCATAGGCCAGGCTGAAAAAGGCACCGTGAGAGTGACCACCAACGATCCAGCGATCGAAGCCATATTGCTGCCGAATCGCGTCCATATCGGCGAGGGTGGTTTCCACATCGTACGGTCCGGGAGAGATGCTCTCGCCACAACCGCGTGGCTCCCAGCGGATGATTCGGCCCCCATCATCGATCAACTCGGCCAGCGGAGCGAGATAATCGCAGCAGCCGGGACCGCCGGGCGTGAGCAGAATCGGCATGCCATTTCCCTGCTCACGTGCCCGCAGTGATTGGCCATCGATCTCCAGAAATCCCTCGATCATCCGCTCTCCCCCACAATAATGACTTACGCTTCCACCACCTCCCCATCGGTGATGCGAAGCACACGATCGCAGACATCCAGCAAACGTTCATCGTGCGTGACAAGGATACCGGCAGTATCGCGTTGATGTACCTCATCGGCCAGCAACTTCACCACTTGCTGCGCGCGTTGGGTATCCAGACTGGCTGTTGGTTCATCGGCGAGGATGATCTCCGGCTCGTTCATCAGCGCCCGGGCGATGGCGATGCGCTGACGTTCGCCACCAGACATCTCCTCCGGATAATGATTGGCACGCCTGGCCATCCCCAACTCTTCCAGCAATCGGTTGCCGCGCTGTTTGGATTCCTTCTCGGAAAGTCCCAGCAGGTTGCCGATGAACTGCAACTGTTCCACTCCGGTGAGGAAGGAAATCAGGTTCGACGCCTGGAAGATGAAGCCGATGCGCTCCAATCGAAGCCGGGTGCGTTCTGCATTATCAAGATCGCCAATCGAATCTCCACCGAGCAGAACCTCACCTTCCGTTGGCTGCAGAAGTGCCCCGGCAATGCTCAGCAGCGTGCTCTTGCCGGATCCACTCGGACCAATAAGGGCCACCAGCTCGCCAGGGTGGACATCAAAGTTAGCCCCCTTCACCGCTTCAACACGGGCATCGCCACTGCCAAAGTTGCGGGAGACATTGGAAACAGAAAGAATTGGACTGGACATGTTGTGTTCTCCCACCGGCCTAATTGGCGCTATTGATGGCATCGAGTGGATCGACGCGAGCAATTCGAATCAGCGACAGCAGCGTGCCAACGACGGCCACCAACAAGAGCAGGAAGCCATACATCGCCATTTGTTCCCAACGGATTTGGTATGGCACCACTCCATCCGCGAGGAACGAGATTGTGCAGCCGGCGGCAATACCGATGAGCACGCCAATTGCGCCAAGGATTCCGGCCTGAATCACCAACGAGTTCGCCAGCACTCGGGAGGTGGCTCCCAACGCCTTCATGACCCCTAGTTCCGACATTTTCTGCAGTGTAAGAATGAAGAAGAACGCCGCGATGATACCGGCAGCTATCACAATCAGAAACACCTGAATGAGGTTCAGGGTAAGCGCCTGCTCCTGATATCCCGGCAAGGATTCGACCAGCTTCGATGTGCTGCCGATCATGATGCCGTCAACAGATTCGCCCAGAGCATCGATCGCGTCGCCTTCGCCGCGAATGGCAATCGCATTTCGCACGTCAGCGGATTCGGGACTTATCTCCGGCATGGATTCGATGTTGACGAAGAGCGTTGGTGCCAGGCGATACTGATACCCATCGGTGATGCCCACAACCTCGTATTCGGCTCCGGATGGATCGAAGCTGAGTACATCGCCAATCTCCACGCCTTCGCTGGCAAGAGATTGGTCGATAACCAGTCCCTCGGGCGCATCGGCGAGGCTGGATCCTGAATCAACACCAGGCGACAGGAACGAATCCGGCTCGACAGCGATAATGCTGACGCCGATCAAATCTTCAGAATCTCCCTTTCGCACATTGCCTGCAGTGGTGGAAAAGGCCTGAGCCTCTTCCAGACCATCGGCTTCGACCACCGCAGTCACGGTGTCGGTGCTAAGACGGGATCGATCCAGCAGGAATTCCGAGCCTGAGGCCACCACGAAGGCATCGGCGTCGATGGCATCGAGCGCTTCCGAGTTGCCAGCAGCAAGCCCGTTGGCGAGTCCTGAAAGAATGAATACGAGAGATGCCACCATGGCGATGACAAACGCGATGAGGGAATATCGCAGCCTGGCGTGGCGGAACTCTTTGAGTGCGAGAAACATGGAAGCTCCTTGTTTATGGCTGACTAGTCACCTCTGACTAATCACGAATAGATGCTACGTCCTCTTGCCTGATTAGTCAAGATTGACTATAGTGAGGACGAGATACGAGAGGAGTCTGTTCTGGCTACTGCCGCACCTGCCATTGATGTCACCCGGTTTGATGAACGCACCTTGCTCCTACTTGGTGTGCTGATGATGGAGAACCAGCACGGGTACCAAATCAACGATTTCATCGAAAACCGCCTCTGCAGCGTGATTTCGATGAAGAAACCCACCGCCTATGCGCTGCTGGACAAGCTCACGACCATCAACGCCATTCAGGTGCAGATTGAGCAGGAAGGCTCCCGACCACCCCGCAAGGTCTACGAAATCACCGACACGGGTCGGGAACTGTTCATGGAACTCCTACGCATCAACCTCGCCACCAGTAATCTGCCGCAGTATTCCGGCGATATTGGCCTCATGTTCATGAACTATCTCGAACCGGCCGAGATTCTCTCGCACCTGCGTGATCGGCTGGAAGGTATCGAGCAACTCCTCGCCAACGAGCCAGACGTGCCATCGCACGGTCCGCTTCTGCGACTCGATCTGGCGCTGGATCATACCCGCACCATGCGCGAGGCCGAGCGCGATTGGCTCAAGTGCGCCATCGCCGATGTCGAAGCGACTAACTAAGCCGGCTGTTATGTGGGGAATCCCCCAGTGGCAATGTAACAGTTCCGTGACCGATCGATTTCTCATTTCCACGTATCATTGCGTTGGGCCCGAAAGTCGGGCCGATAATACGCAATGAACCGGAGTGATTCCCTCAAATGAGCAGTCTTCTTGGCGATATGTCCGGATGGGCAACCGATGTGATGGATGCCCTCGGCTACTTTGGCCTGGCATTTCTGGTAGCGCTCGAGAACGTATTCCCTCCTATTCCTTCGGAAATCATTCTGCCACTAGCTGGTTTCAATTCCAGCGCCGGTAGCATGAACATCTTCCTGGCCATTCTCTTCGCCACAATAGGCTCGTTGGTCGGTGCGCTCATCCTCTATTACGTGGGGTATGTGTTTGGCGAGGAGCGCGTGCGCTACGTGGTTAATCGCTGGGGCAAATGGCTGGGTTTCAAGGAATCCGATATCGACAAGGCCGATGAGTGGTTCGATCGCCACGGTGGCCTCGCCGTGATGCTCTGCCGTGTGGTGCCGATTGTGCGCAGCCTCATCAGCATTCCGGCCGGACTTCGCAAGATGCCAGTGCTCTCCTTCGCGCTGTACACCACCATCGGCTCGTTGGTGTGGAACACCATCCTCATCTGGGCCGGTTACCTGCTGGGTGATAACTGGGATCATGTCGAAGAGTATGTCGGCGTGCTGCAGTACGTGGTGATCGCCGTGGTGCTGGTGGTTGGTATCTGGTGGGTTTGGGCTCGCATGATCAAGCCGCGCCGCGAGGGCACGCTGGGGCAATAGATCGAATTTCCCATCGATTGGGGAAAATCATGCACATGGTATAGATGTTGCGCGTCCCGATGCGAGGGTCCTTACAGGCCTTCGCATCGGGATTTCGTATGGAGTCCCGCAAGTATCATCAAGGAGGTTGCATGACACTGCACCTGAATCGACGACACTTTGCTACATCCGCACTTCTTACCCCGGTGGCGTTCACCTCGCTCACAGCCAATGCCCAAACGCCTGCCGCCAGCCCTGTTACGGGAATGGATGGAACCGTGGGACTCATGTCCACGCTCGAGGAATGGACTGCTGCCGCCGGCGAAGGCACACCGGTTGGCGAAATGGGCACGATGTTCGAGTTCGTGAGTCCGACAGACGGTGTGACTCCGGTAACGGTCGGGTTCACAGAAGAGACCGCCAGCTTCATGGAATACACGTTCGGCGAAGAGACCATTGGTCAGGAAGATGCCCAGGCTATTGTCGCAGGCAGTATCCCGCAGGAGGCGATGCCGGGCGAAACGTTCCTGCTTACGTCCCACGAGGATACATCCAGCCCGTTCACGGCCATGGTCTATTCCCTGCCATCGTTTCCAAACACCACGGTGCTTTCGGTGATGGCGCTGGGAGCGCTCGAAGCTGAGGAAGCCCAGGTCGTTTCGATCAGCATCTCGCTTTCCTCCCTCGAACCATCCGGATACACCGCTACCGGCGATCCCGGCGGTATCGGCCTGACACACGATCAAATCGGTGAGATTTACGGCGCACCAGCCGATGCCGTAGGAGAGTTCGAGATTCATCCCGGCACGGGTCCGGATGGGCTGGATCTCTCTATCCGCTACACCAGTGGTGGTGAAGCTGCGAAGGCGATCCACGCCAACTCTCCGGAGGATGCTCCAGTCACCACCACGCGAGAGAACGCGATGGCGTTTGTGGGATCG
>JAFAEA010000341.1 GCA_023424355.1 Chloroflexota bacterium
GATGGCTTCAGCATCCAGCCGGTTTCCGGATCTCTGCCGGCCAGCACCGGATACCAGTGCGAAATGATGCTGGTGTGATTCTCGGTTGAATGATTGAGGATGCCGTAATGGCTTGGATCGTTCACCGGCAACTGCAGGGTGAACTCCATCTCGAGCGTTACGCGATCCCCGACCTCTAGTTCCCAATTCAGATCCACCATCGCCACGGTGTTGAGCTCGGAATACTCCCAACTCAGGTCTTGACTCTCGCTGGTGATCGAATCGATTTCGAGCACATTGTTGCCAGGAGCGGGGCCGTTTGCATACAGGCGAAATGGGAGTTGGGTGAGTGTTTCTTCAGTCGTGTTGGTGATCGTAACCGTTTGACTGCCGGTGAGTTCGATTCCTGTGGAAGGATCCTCACCTGGAATTTCGATCTCAATGTCGTATTCGGTCATACCAACCGGAAGTTGGGCGGCCACGTTTTCGCGCAGTTCCGGCTTTATCGCCAGAAGATCTTCGGCGTTGTAGGTGGTTTCCGGGGTGGCGGATGGGGTTGCTGCAGTGAGCGAACCGAGCAGTAATCCGAGTGCCAAAATCAGGTGAATAACTGGTTGCACGAATATCCTCCCGCCAGTGGTGATGCCGTTTCGGTGTACAATCCGCCGGTGTGCGCGTTGGTTCGCACGGAGATTGGAAGTATTGTAGGCGCTGATCTCTAAGGAGGGTGAAGGGCACCATGTCGGATCCCGATATCCCTGTCTCGCAAGTAAACCGGATTGTTCTGCCACAGGATCTGCGGGCAGAAATACTGGTACATCTCTTGCAATGTGCACCCAACGAAGGTGTCGGCATGCTTGGTGTGCAGCCACCTGTTCGCACAGAAACCGGAAGCGAGGTTTACGCGTCCTTATTCATCCCAGGACGTAATACCGAGCAATCGCCGGTTCGGTACACCATGGATCCGCAAGATGTGATCTCGGCATTTCGCCGATTTCGGGAGAACAATCTGGTGCTGGGCGCCATTGTGCACTCGCACCCAGAGGGGCCAGCCACACCATCCGTTTCGGATGTGAACGAGTGGAACTACCCCGAATCCCTGATGATGATCGCATCGCTAGCCAGCCACCCAACTGATTTACAGGCGTGGCGATTGGTGGACGAGCAGGATATTACCCGCGTTCAGCGGGTGCAGATCTTGCATACGTCGGATTCATGATTTGGCGTAAAGGAGAGGCATGATCGAACAGAAATCCCCGGTGGATACCGGCAAACCAGGATCCTATGCGGAGCTCATAGAGCGTCTCGCAGTGGTTCCATCTTCCATCTCCCGGCTGATTGGCGATCGTTCCAACGATGATCTCCGGCAACCCGGCAAGGATGGCGGACTCGGTGTCGTGGAAATTCTCTGTGATCAGCAGGATTGGGAAGAGATAACCGGAGACCGTATTCATCGCATGCTGCGGGAGAATACGCCGTATCTGGAATCGTATGATGACTCCTTGTGGAGCATCGAACATGATTACGCCTCGCGTGATAGCGATGATGTAATGACGGCGTTCACCCTCATGCGTGGACAGGTGGTCGAAGCGCTCACCAACCTTACAGAAGAGGAATGGATGCGCACCGGCGTGCTCGGCGAACATGGTGAAATCACCATTCACTGGCTGATGGAGCGTGTACTTGTGCACGATGAGAATCACATCGCCGAAATCATGGAAGCTCTGGCCTAGGTTCGTGCCATAATAGAACCTGAGAACGGTATACCCGCCCGTTTGGTGAGGTGGGCTCCATTGTGAATGGGTGATCACATGGCAAGAAGCACAGATTTCGTTAGCATCAATTCACCGGTAAGCGATGAAGTGATTCAGGACATCAAGAACCTGGATAACAACTCGCTGGTTATCCGGCTGCATTACACAGTGCACCATCTCAGCCGTTGGCTCACACCTATTCACGATCGCAACAAGCTGGAGCGTTCTCGCCATTACGGTGAACCCACCGTGCGCGATCTGCTGATCACCATGCGGGAAAACGAGCAGTTCATTTACCCGCGCCTGTTCGTGATCGCGAATGAAAGCGATCCGGATATGGATCAGATTCCTCCGCACGAACCAAACGAATCTCTGGTGATGGCGGATAAGAACTGGTCGACCGTCGAGCTCATGGGCGGCTTCCGCCGCTTGCGCCAGTCGACCTGTGGATTGCTTCGCCAAATGCCGGATTCCGCATGGAACCGCAAGGGCTACAGCCGAATCCACGAAGATGCCACCATGCGGCAGCTCGCCGAACAACTCGCCGAGCACGATTACCGGGCCCTGCGCGCCATGGATGCCACCTTGTGGGATTCCGGTGCTCGCGAAGGTATCGCGGAAATTCAGACCGCCTCGCTGGACGAGCTCCTGGAGCTGGTTCCAACTTCATTGAAGATTTAGGAGTAATCCGTGTCGGATTCCTCGAACACACATGCAACCGGACTGAGCGAAACCGAGATCGTCGAAGCCCTGGGGAGGGAATTCTTCCTTGCTCTGGATTCGCGCGATCCGCGCCGACTCCGCAACACCCTCGCTGCCAATGCCACCTTCCGGGTGCATCCGCACAGCGCACCCATCCGCCCGGCGGATGAGATTGTGGCGTACTTCGGTACGGTAGTGAGCAGCTATCCCAATGCCCATTGGGATGTGACGGATGTCATCGCCCAGCCCGATCGCGGCGCAGTGATGTACGTCATCCGCGAATACAGCCCACGGCAAGGTCGTGAGCGCATCAGCGAGCAGGTAGCGGTGCTGCGGGTAAGTGGCGGCAAGATCGTCAGTATCGTTGGGTATTACGATGGCGCCGAGTTCCAGCGTGTGTTCTGGGATGTCGAGTAACTTCCACCAATAACGCGAAATTACTGAAGGAATTTTGGATTCGGGCCGTTGCATGGCACATATGCACGGCCCGATTTGGCAAACAGTTGTGAAATACGTCACAATAGTTTGGAAAACCGGTTCGATTGCAACCTCGTAAAGAAATCGGATACTCCATGCCAGCTATTGCCCACACTTCCAGAATTGATCGACGAGATGACGAAGGTGAAACCGATCCTCTCGCAAACTATCGTGTAGATATGGATCTCGACGATGAAGCCGATGAGCTTTCCCAGCTCGTCATTCCCGATGTCGTTATTCGCCGACTTCCCATTTACGTGCGCACATTGCATTTGCTTCTAGAGCGCGAGCAGACCTCGGTGTCATCCGAGGAACTTGCCCGGATGATCGATGTCACTGCCGCCCAGATTCGCCGCGATCTCAGCTATTTCGGCAAGTTCGGCAAACAGGGCAAGGGCTACGATGTTTCCTATCTGAGCCATATCATCGAGCAGATTCTTCAGCTCGATCGCACCTGGGGAATGGTGCTGTGCGGCATGGGTAAGCTCGGCCACGCCATCGCCAACTATCGCGGTTTCCGCCGATCATCCTTCGCTATCGAAGGGCTGTTCGATTTCGACGAAGCCAATGTGGGCGAAACCGTCAACGACATGCCGATTCGCCCGATGAGCGAAGTTACCGAGATGATTCGGGAAGAGGGGATTCGCGTAGGCATTATCGCCACCCCGCGAGTTCAGGCGCAGGAAACCGCCGATCTCTTGGTGGCCGGTGGAGTCGAGGCCATTCTCAACTACGCCCCGGTGATTTTGCGCGTGCCAGAACATGTGACGGTTCGCGAGATCGATCCGGTGAGTGCGCTCCAGAGCATGACCTATTACATCAATGAGTAGCGAACCCCGCATTCATCATGTGCAGGTTGCCATTCCTGTCCAAGGAGAGGGCGAGGCCCGTCGCTTCTACGGTGAACTGCTGGGCATGATCGAAATCGGGAAACCTACTTCGCTTCAGAGTTTGGGTGGAGTTTGGTTCCGTTCTGGCAGCATCGATCTGCATCTTGGAACCGAAGAGCCATTCGCTCCGGCGAGGAAGGCGCACGTCGCTTATCAGGTCGATGATCTGGATGCAGTTGCAAATCACCTGTCAGAGGCTGGGTTCATAGTGAATCCGGATGATCGCTTGCCGGGTTACCGAAGGTTCTACACGGAGGATCCGTTCGGCAACCGTGTGGAAATTCTTACGCCGGCTGGGTAGTACCAAACAGCTTTGCCACGGGCGCGAAACGCGATGCCATCCGCGCGGTGCGCTTACCACCACGCAGAACCTCTTCTGGTTCCATGTCAATGATCTTCGCTGTCCCACTGGCGAGATACCAAATCAGACTGAGTATCAGTACGCCGGATAGGGTGAATGTGGTCGGTAGTTGCCAGAGTTCGTAGCTGGCAAGTTCGCGATTGAATGCCTGTGAACCGGCTGGCGATTTCACCAGCCAGCTTGCCAGCAGGAACTTCAGCACGCCACTCACCGTCATAATCACCGCCCAGATGACACCGGCTGTCTCAATATGCTTGCGGTACTGGACCTGCTTGCCGAGTTGCTCCACTGCCGTAAGTACGCGTTCGCGTCGCTGCACCATATCGGCGAGGAGCGTAACGATCGGGAACTTTGTGGAATTGCTGGCGACCAGCAACACAGCAAACACGATCGGAATCGCCGCCTCTTTCACAGCAAAGAGGCGGGTATTGAGCTCGAATACACCAATCACACCCGTTGCCAGCACACTGACGATCCCAAGGACCGCCGAGGTTTCCAGCTTGCGGGTGCGGAAGAGTCCAATCATCCCCCAAATCGCCGGTATACCGATGGCCACCAGCAAGGCGGGCAGGGCACCGAGCCGGTCGGGTGCGCTCAAGGTGAGCAGCACCACAACCGGAATGGCGATATTGACGAGGATATTGACTGGGTTCATTAAGATTCGCTTGCCTTGAGGGTCTCGATCTCGCGCTGCATCAGCGCCACCAATTCTGCCATACCCTCGGCATCGAAGATAAGGCGAGCACCGGCACGACCGAACAGTTCTGGCAACGGACGGCTACCACCGAGCGCGAGCGCCGCGCGGTAATCCTCCACTGCCTTTTGCTGATCCTGCAGGGCATTTCGCCATACCTGCAGGGCACCGAGCTGCGCGATGGCGTACTCGATGTAATAGAACGGGTACAGGAAGATGTGCAGCTGCTTGTACCAACGGGCCACACGGTAATCGTTCAGATCGCTCCAATCCGTGTCCGGATCGAATCGGTTCCAGATTTCCACCCACTTGGCGTCGCGCGCATCCCGATCGGCCGCCGCCGGATCGGTGTAGACCCACTGCTGGAACGCATCCACCGGCGCGACCCAGGTGAACAGCTTGATGATGCCTTCGAGGTGCTCAATGCGCGCGCGGGCGTAATCGGCATCCTCATAGAATCCACCATCTTCCTTGCGCAGATACGGCGAGGCGAGGAGCTCCATGCTCATGCTGGCCACCTCGGCCATTTCGCTGCCATAACGTCGCTGCTGCAGATAGGGCAGGTGCTCCATGGTCGCGAAACCGTGGAATGCGTGACCCGCTTCGTGCAGAAGTGTGCGGATATCGCCACCCGTGCCGGATGCGTTCATGAAGATGAACGGTCGCTTGCGATACGGGAAGCTGGTGCAGAATCCGCCAGGTCGCTTGCCGGTGCGGCTTTCCAGATCGAGCAGATGCTCATCACGCATGGTGCCGAACTGCTCGCCCAGAACAGGATCGACCTTGGCGAACACCTTCTGAGCCTTGCCCGTGAGTTCGTCCATATCCTCATACGGTGTCAACGGATCGCGACCTTCCGGATCGTGACCCAGATCCCACGGTCGCAGCGAATCCACGCCCATCTTCGCCTTGCGCTCTTCATGGAGCTGTTGCAGGGCTGGCACGAAGGTTTTCTCGACGGCGTCGTGGAAGCTGTAGGAATCTTCTGGGGTGTAATCGTAGCGGAACTTCTCCGCGAAAATGTAATCGCGATAGTTATCGAAACCGGCATTCTTCGCGACCTGCTGGCGAAGTTCCAGCTGCTTGTCGAAGATATCCGCCAGGTCATCGCGCTGATCGATATACGGTTGCAAGTGCAATCGCCATGCACGCTCACGCACATCGCTATCAGCGTTTTCCATGAACGGGTTCAGTCGGCTGAGCGGCACATCCTTGCCATCCCACTCAACGGTCATGGAACCGGCGGCCTTGTTATAGGCATTGCTCAGCTTGCTGAGCTCCTGCTGCAGCGGCACATTCTCTTCGCGGAAGATTTCGCGGGATGTACGGGCTCGCTTGATGACGGCCTTGAGCTCTTCCGGTTCATAGCCGGAATCGATGAGTTTGCCGAGAAGCTCGTTACCGATCTTGCCGCGGCGCGGCATGATCTCGCTGCTGAAGCGCAGGTGAAGCTCTTCCTTTTCCTTGTTCTGGCTATCGCAGCTCACCGCCACATTGGCCACGGAAGCCGCTTCCATCAGGCTGGTGTCCAGATCGCTCCAGTCCTGCAGCCAGGTTTTGGTGGCTTCATCGTTGGGAAGTTCGCGCTCGGCGAGGGCGGTGTACAGCGGTTCGATCTGTTCCCAGGTCATTTCCGAGAACTGCTCAGGGGTTGGAATTGTGAAGGTCATGGATCCCTTTCCGGGTTAGGAACAATGTGCTCCCGTGTGGAGCACCATATGGAGTTCATTGTGACACGATCCGTCGGCCGTGCGAATCGCATCCGGCTCCTCGCCCCACACGACAAACCCCATCTTTTCATAGATGTGCGAGGCCGCCCTGTTACTGGCATTCACCGAAATACGGATGGATGTGATTTCCGGGAATGTTTGCAGGTGATGAATGCATGCCAGAACCAACTGCGATGCGAGCCCTTCGTCACGATGTTCTGGATGCGTAAACACGCTGATTACATGCGCGATATGGCTACGCTTGCCACCTTCGGCATAGGTTGCTGCCTGAGCAACAACATCGCCTTCGCTTGTGTACGCGCCAAATATCCGATTTGGACCACCATCGAAGTAGCCCCGCTCGGCATAACTCGGACCTTGCGTAAGTGAGGTTGCATAATCGGAGCCGAACGCGGAGGGCGCATCCTTCAGTGCCATCAGCCTCAGATTCCACCACCCATCCAGGTCATCGATTGCTGCCAGCCGGATCTCGTAACCAGTGGTCATCTAAAGCACCATCATTCTCAGGATGATCGCGCCGGAGAGCGCGACTGCGATCCAAAAGATGAGCTTGTCTGCGGATTGCGCTGTTGGCTTCAGAGCGGCATTTCCAGTGGTGATCACGGCAATCAGCGAAAGGGGCAGCGCCACGATCAGGTTCATCCAGCCAAGAATCGGTATGAACCCCACAACCAGTGCAGCCGCGACCATGAAGAGCAAGCTGCAACCCGTGTTGTTCATAGCGTACGGCCTCCATGTTCGTCGTTCATACGTGTTTTGGTACTATCCCACGGATCAGAAATTCGATTGTCACGATTTGATCACACACGTCAACAGGCAAACTTGCACACGTACGTTACAATTAACATCCGGTAAGGGGAGCCGTTGGCAGAGTTTGCACCATCGGGTGCCTCGCCCGGCCGATTTTCGTGCCTAACAACAAGGAGTAGCCTTTGGCCAAGAAGCCTAATACACAACAAAAGCGCGGTGGTCGTACCGCAGTGGTACAGAGCACTGCCGCAACAGATACATCCGGACCACGACGCACAAATCCGGATGCGATTGCAGTCGACGGTGTAGTGCAGGAAGCCCTGCCGAATGCCCAGTTCACTGTGAAGCTGGAGAACGGTCACGAAGTGCTGGGTCACCTCGGTGGTCGCATGCGCAAGAACTACATTCGTGTGCTGCCGGGTGACCGCGTAGTGGTGGAACTTTCACCATACGATCTCACTCGCGGCCGCATCACATTCCGTCACCGCTAGCGCATAACCGAATGGATGGTGCGGATCGCGCATGAACCGAAGTATCCGAATCAGTCTCGGCATCGCGATCAGCGCTGTATTCCTTTTTCTGGCCTTCCGGGGCCAGGATTTCGGTGAAATTCGCGATTCCCTGCGCGAAACGAATCTGTGGTGGGCGGTGCCTGCGCTCGGGCTCTATTTTGCCGGAGTGTATCTGCGCGCCATTCGCTGGCGGATTCTTCTGCGCCCCGTGGCGCCACAAGTCACCACCAATCAACTCTTTCCCATTGTGGTCATCGGGTTCATGGCAAACAATATCCTGCCCTTGCGCGCCGGCGAGATCGTTCGCAGCGTCGTAGTAGGGCGGGAGTTTCAGGTGCGCAAAACCAGCGCACTCGCTACCATCGCTGTCGAGCGCATCTTCGATGGCATCACCATGTTGAGTTTTCTGGCCGTGAGCATGATCTTCGTATCACTCACATCAGAACTTCAGCATCTGGCCATCATCTCCTTCATCGTGTTTGCTGCCCTTTTGTTCGGGATGGTGCTGCTCACCTTCGGTGGAGATCTCGTCAGCCGATTGCTGCAACTGGTGCTTGGTCCACTTCCGGATGCGTTGAGTACCCGCGTTGAAAAGCTCGCCGAGTCGTTCCTCGGTGGTCTTGGCGTGCTCAAGAGCCGTGGCGATCTGCTGAAGGTCGTCGCCACTAGCATGGGGGCATGGCTTCTGGAAGCCAGCATGTATTACCTGCTGGCCATTGGCTTCGGCACACAGGTGCGGGAAGTGATGACCGGCGCGGCTACGCTGCTCACCACCGGAGTCGCGAATCTCAGTACACTCATCCCGGGAGCACCCGGTTACATCGGCCAGTTCGAGTACGGTGTGAAGCTGGTGCTGGATGGCGTGTTCAATGTTCCGGAAAGTCAGGCACTGGCCTACGCGATTCTGGTGCACGCAGCGCTCTACTTCCCAATCACGATCCTTGGACTGGTGCAGTGGTTCCGCCGCTCGCTCACCATGAACGATATCTCGCAAGAACGCGTCAGCGAATCTTCAACCTGATCTCATCTTTGGAGTAAACCCGTATGGAATTGTGGCAGGCAATCGTGTTGGGCGTTGTGCAGGGACTCACCGAGTTCTTGCCGATCTCGTCGTCCGGTCACCTCATTATCTTCCCGTGGCTGTTCGATTGGGAAACCGGCGGACTCGCTTTCGATGCATCGCTCCATCTCGGTACCTTGGCCGCAGTACTTGTGTACTTCCGTCAGGATCTGCTCAACCTCGTGCGGGTGATTCCGTACGCGCTCAGCAAGCCATTGCCGATCATCAAGGGCGAAAGTGGTGAGGAAGAGCGCGATACCTGGGCGCGACTCGGTCTGCTGATCGTGTTGATGAGTATTCCTGGTGCCATCGTTGGATTGCTTTTCAGCGATCAGATCGACGAATTCTTCCACACCGATTCCAATTCCACCCGTGCCATCGCGGTCATCGCCACCATGTTGATCGTGGTTGGTATCGCCATGCTGATTGGTGAGCGCGTGGGTGCCCAGAAGAAGGATCTCAAGCAGGTTGGTATCGTGGATGCCATTGTCATAGGTATTGGCCAGGCCCTCGCAGCTCTTCTGCCGGGAACAAGCCGCTCCGGTGCCACCATCACGGCCGGCCTTTTCCGCGGACTCACCCGTGCCGAAGCCGCCCGCTTCAGCTTCCTCGGTGGTGTGCCACTTATCGCGGCCGCAGGTTTGATGAGCTTTATCGATGCACTGAACGAAGGCATGAACGGCTCGGAGCTGGCGAACTTCATCGCCGGTGGTGTTGCCGCCGGAATCGTGGGCTTCCTCGCCGTTTCCGGACTCATTCGCTTCCTGCAGAGCCAGAGCACCATGGTGTTCGTGATTTATCGCATTCTGTTTGGACTCTTCCTCTTCCTCATGATCTGGATTCGCTAAACCATGAGCGATGTTGTTGATGCCCTCATTCGCGATATTCGATCCGGATTCGCCGCGCAGGCCAATCCGGAAGTCGCCGATCAGCAACAGAGATACATGAAGTCCGAGATTCCATATTACGGACTCAAATCCGCTCAGGTCCGCGAAGTACTCAAGCCACTGCTCAAGGAGCACACCCTTCGCTCGTTCGAAGAGTGGGAGTTGGCAATTCGCACATTGTGGGATGGCGTGACTCACCGCGAGGAGTGGTACGCCGCGCTCGCCATCGCGCGCTACGGTCGGTATCGTGCATATCGATCATCTACTGATGCGTTGCCGCTGTACGAATACCTGATTCGTGCTGGTGCCTGGTGGGATGTGTGCGATGAGATCGCGCATCACCTCGTCGGCGAGGTGTTGATGGCGCATCCTGACGAAGCATCTGCTGTCATGCGTACCTGGAGCTCGGACGACCACATGTGGGTTCGACGCTGCAGCATCCTCAGTCAGGGTCGGCATAAGAACAAGACTGATCCCGTCCTCCTTCGCGATTGCATTCTTCCGAGCATCGACGATACGGATTTCTTCAGCCGCAAAGCCATCGGCTGGGCTCTGCGGGATTACTCCAAAGTCAATCCTGAATGGGTGCTTGCCTTCGTCGAGGAATTCGACGATCGCCTCAGCGGCCTCAGCAAACGCGAAGCCACCCGATTGATTCCTTCGCCCCGGTAGTGGAGGAGTTTATCTCCTCCTCCCTGTGAGGGCAGATAAGGGCCCACTCCGTTTCTCGCGTCGCTCGGCCGGGCTGCCCTGCTACCTGTGCGGAGATATCGACCTTCGGTCGATGGTCGACCACAAGGGTCGACACTACCCGTATGAAGGTGAGGGTGGGGGCCATATCTCGGAACAATCGCCAAATACTCTGGAGAATCCGCCTTCCGTATGGGATCGCCACCTCGTAACCTTGAATCGAGGTCAAAACGCGCTCCCACAGAAAGGAACCCCCGGATGCAATACACCCAACTCGGCGACTCCGGCATCGAAATCCCTCGCTTCACCGTCGGCTGCATGAGCTTCGGCGATCGCAACTCCAACTTCCACGCATGGACGCTCAATGAAGAAGAAACCGAAGGTGTCGTGAAGCACGCGCTGGACCTCGGGCTCACGTTCTTCGATACCGCCAACACCTACGCCGTGGGCACCAGCGAGGAATACCTGGGCAGGGCGATCCAAAAGCATGCCAAACGTGAGGATGTGCAGATTGCCACCAAGGTGTTCTTCAACGAAGGAGCTCTCGGCAAGGAAGCGATCAATCGCGAAATCGATGGCTCGCTCCAGCGGCTCGGTACCGAATACGTCGATCTCTACATCATCCATCGCTTTGATTACGATCACCCGATGGAGGAGTACATGGAGGCATTACACGGCCTGGTTCAGGCCGGAAAGGTGCGGGCGCTCGGTGCTTCGGCGATGTACGGATTCCAGTTCGCCAATCTGCAGCAGATCGCACAGGACAATGGCTGGACCAAGTTCGTCTCCATGCAGAATCACTACAATCTGCTCTATCGCGAAGACGAGCGAGAACTGATCCCGATCTGCAAGCAACAGAATGTGGCCGTCACCCCGTACAGTCCGCTCGCCTCCGGACGCCTGAGCCGCACCGAATGGACAACGGACTCAGAGCGAAGCCGCCTGGATACTACGGCCGTCTCGAAGTACGACAGCACCCGCGAGACCGATGAGGTGATCGTGGCGAGAGTACATGAGCTGTCGCAGAAGCATGGCTGCACCATGTCGCAGATCGCCATCGCATGGCACTTTGCGAAGGGCGTCGCCGCACCGATCGTCGGTGCCACGAAGGCGCAGTACCTGGATGATGCCGTTGGTGCGTTGGATGTTCAACTCACGGCAGAGGATGTGGCGCATCTGGAAGAACCATACGTGCCACACAATTTGGTGGGATTGATCCCGCACAGTTAGGCAAACCGATTTTGCCATTGTGGATCGAATCCGCCGTACGCCCGCCATTTATTGGCGGGTTTGATGGCGAGACTCCGCCATTCGGCATTGGTTTCTGCAACCCGCGGATAAACCGCGGGCGTACGCCAGAATCGCCGGTCGAACTACATCGTCGCGACCAACGACAATGCATCTGCGATCATGCCGGCGGCCGTCACATCGGCGCCAGCGCCCGGACCACTAATCACCACCGGATACTCGTCGTACCGCTTCGTGCGGATGCTCACCACATTCTCAGGACCCTGCAGCGCCCCGAGGACGGTGCTCATCGCCACGCCCTTCAGTCCGACCTCGATCTCGCCTTCAGGCTTAACCGCTGCCACATACTTCAGGGCAGCATTCTCGAGCCGTGCCCGAATCGCCTGAGGCCCAATCTCGTGGTCGCTGATGTGCAGGCCAGCCATGAATTCATCGATGCTGACATCGGTTAGCGCTTCCGGCACCAAACTCTGCACCTGAATCTCATCCAGATCTATTTCTCGACCCATGGTTCGCGCCAAAATGAGGGCCTTACGGGCCACATCGAGTCCGCTGAGGTCGTCTCGCGGATCCGGCTCGGTATAACCGTTCGCCTTGGCGTGGGCCACCGCATCGGAAAATGCTTCGCCCTTGGCAACACTTGAGAAAATCGCGCCGAACGTGCCACTGAGCGCGCCCACGATTTCGATCACCTCGTCGCAAGTGCCCAGAAGAGATTGCAGCGTGGAAATCACCGGCAATCCGGCTCCGCAGGTGGCCTCGTATTTCAACCGACCACCCTGACGAGCATGATCCCAAAGCACGTTTGTGCGAGGGTCTGAGTGTGGTAGCGCCAACGGGGCCTTGTTGCTCAGCACCACACCACCACCGGCGTTGAGTGCGTTCACGAGTGCATCGGCCGTGGCATCACCCGCGGCAGCGTCCATCAGAATCACGACATCGGCATTTTGAATGGCAGGCACAATTTCGGTGAGAGCGGTACCCGTCGCATCTGCACCACGCGTGTTGCAAAGTGCGGAGAGCTGCTCCTCTGTGAGCTCACTCTCACCTTCTTGCAGAACCACGCCATTCTTGCCCGAAACCGCGGCGATGCGGATATCCAAACCCAACATCGATTGCCAGGCAGATCGTTGGGCAACCACCTGCTTAATCACAGCGGCGCCAACTGTTCCATACCCGATCTGAACCAACGCTACTCTCTTCATTCCCCGTCGCTTTCCTTGCTATCTCCACGTGTGCGATCGAGCAGATCCTGTCGTAATCGCTCTTGCCTCGCCTTCAATCGGGCGCCAATTTCACCAAGATCCGGACGCTGGAAGTTGCCGAATTGCGGCCGTTGCTCCAGTCGTTCTCGCCATTCGCTGTTATTGACCCGGTGTTCCAGCTTCTCGCGCCAATCATCGATCGAGCTACGCACAGATTGTTGAACATCCTGCCATTCGCGCAGTTCGCCCAAAACGGCGGCTACGCCTTCCTCGGTATGCCCCAGTTCGCGATGAGTACGAGCGCGACGTTCGATCAGGCGTCGCTGACCGAGCCGACTCAACTCCATCACCGCTGCATGAACATCCTCTCGGAGCATGCGCACAGCCAGCCACGGATCGGCAGTCACACCACCTTCCGGCATTTCGATGACTTTGTCGATGAGTCCCATGCGTTGGCATTCGCGTGCCGACCACACTCGGTCTTCGGTGGCTCGTCCGCCGGGCATCCAGGCATTGCTGCTGCTACCGCCAGCAAGCCGATACTGTGCATGTTCCGCCATCAGGCGACTATCGCCAAACATCATCATGTTGGAAACGAGGCCTTGCACGGTACCCACACCCACGCTTACCACCGGAATCGGCACCACGCTCATCATGGCGCTTAGTTTCGCGGCGCTAAAGCTTTCACCGGGAGTGACAGAGAAGGGGAGTTCCGGATCCGGACCGTCCACAATCATCACGAGTGGAAGTTCGAACCGTCCGGCAAACCTGGCCAGTCGCTGAATCTTGCGAATGGCAGCATTTGTATCAGTGGTAACCCGGCTATCCTGTACAGCCACGGCTACCGGCATTTCGCCGATGGCACCTACACCCGTCACCACACCACGATCATCCGATTCCACACGGTCTCCACGCAGTTCGGTGAACGGCGCCAGCACCACATCCATGTATTCGACCAATGGTCGATCCAGATCGGTTGGGAGCTTCGCTTCGGCCGGCGGGATATCCACCGAATGGCGGGAGATGATGCTCACCACATTTGCGAGTCGCTCTGGTTGCTGGGTGCGCGGAAGAACGCCATCGATCCAGCCGTTCTGGAGAAGTTCGTTCTCACCGATGGCATGTTGCATGGCATCCAGCGGCCGGTCCGCCGCCCAAACCACACCAACAGAAGCACCCGGTTCCGCGAAAATGAGATCGCACACACTCGCGAACGAGTTGAACACCGAGGCCGAGGTCGGATGCGTCACAATACCGATGATCGGCAAGCCAAGCGCCTGAACCTGTGCGGCCGTACTGGCTATGCGTGCTCCCTGGACTACGGCGAGGGGGCCAAGATGCATGGCCGAAGAGCCGCCGGCGACGATTGCGATCACGGGAAGTCGGCGAGATTGCGCCACATCCAGCGCGTGAATGATCTTCTCTGCACCGAGTGCACCGATTTGGGAGCCGACGAGTTGATCGTCCAGCGCGATCACCACGGCTGTCGTACCGCCGATTTCGCCGG
>JAFAEA010000381.1 GCA_023424355.1 Chloroflexota bacterium
CCGGCCTTGGCGATATCGTAGATGATTTGCTTGTGGTGCACCGCAAACACGCCGATGGTACTCACATTGACGATGCGGCCCCTGATCTCGTTCTCGATCATATTCCGCGCCACGCGCTGCGCGAGCACATAGGGGGCTCTCAGGTTCACCGTGAGCTCCGGATCCCAATCGACATCGGTGGTCTCCAGAAATGGTTTGGGATTGGAGTAGCCGGCATTGTTCACGAGGATATCGAAGGACCCGAACTCCGCCAGCGCCGTCTCGGCCAGCCCGTGGATCTGCTCCAGATGCTGGAGATCGGCCGGCGCACCACCGATGCGCGTGCCGTACACCTCCAGCTCGCGGATGGCGGTGTCGATGTCCCGTTGGTCTCGGCCACTGATAAACACATCGGCGCCATCTCGAGCGAGCCATTCGGCGATGGTGCGTCCAAGTCCACGAGTGGCACCGGTAACCAGCGCGCGCTTGCCGGCAAAGCGGAGAGGGGTCGACATGGGCACTGCTCCTGAAATGCGTTCGGATTCGTAGCTCTATTGTGCCCGGAACCATGATCAGATGCATCATCTGGACGATTGGATTAGCGAGATTCCGGCTCGGGTAGCTTCACGGCCAGCGCGCCAGCGATGATCACCACGCCCAGAATGGCGAACATCATTGGCAGCGATATTCCGGCCAGCCAGCCCAGAATCACACCACCGATGCTGATGTACACCGTCACCACACCGTTGACCAAACTCAGCGAGGTCGCGCGGGCACCTTCCTCGATGTGCTCGTTATAGAGTCCGGAGAAGAGCGGTGCCGCCACCTGCACCATGCCCCATTGCGCCACAAACAGTACTACCGCCAATACCGGATGGTGATTGATGGCCATCAGTAGATAGAGCACGCCGGGCACCGCCGTGGCCACCAGCATCGCCTTGCGATCGCCAAGCCAGGCCGGCAACCGCCAGGCGTGGAGCTGCGTGAAGAACGCCGCCACGGATCCAAGTGCGAGTCCGAATCCGAGCCAGATCGCCGGTACATCGCTGCGAATGAAGTAATCCTGATAGAAGATGAGCAAGTGGGCGACGAAGGCATTCGTGACAATTGCCAGCAGCATGAGTCGTTGAAGGTCGATATTACTGCGCAGATTGCGCATCCCGGATTTGAGCAGATCCAGGCTACGCAAGCGTTCGGCTACGATTTCCTGAATCGGCTCTCGCAGCGCCAGCGCGAGGATAGCGGAGAAGCCGACGAACACCACATCCAGCTTGAGGGTGAAGCGCATATTCTCGAACGTGAGATCGCGCGTGAGCCATCCGCCGATGCCATACGCCACCAGCGATGCAGCCTGAATCGCCGCGCCGATGGTGCCTTTGGCTCGTTGCATGCCATTGGTGCGGTTCCCCTTTGGCAGCGACTCATAGACCAGTGCATCCACCGATCCACTGGCGAACGCGAAGCCGGTACCGGCCACAAACTGACCGAACATGAACTCCGGATAGGTATCCGCCAGTAACGTTACCAGTTCGCCCAGAGCTGCCATGAACAGACTGATCTGGTAGCTCCGTCGGTGACCGAGTCGATCAGCCAGCACACCTGTGGGGATCTCCATCACCAGCATGCTCACCATCAGCATGGTTTGCATCCCGGCGATCTGGGCGAGGCTGAGTCCCTTCGCCTGCAAATACGGGGTCATCACCGGCACAAAGAAGTAGAGCTGCCCGAAGAACGAGATAAGGGCAACCATTTTGGTTGTGGAAAGAGAGCCCAGCCGGGTTAGCCAGGAATAGGGATTAAGAAACATGCAGACCTCAAAGAGCAGCCGGGCAAACCCGGCTCAGACACCGTTGGGGATGTGGCGATGTACCCGGCCAAAGCGTTGGCAGGGGAGGGGTTATCCCAAAATATCGCCGGCGGCGGTGTCGGTATCTCCCATGGAGGTCCTCGTGATAAGAGCAAAAGAGGCGGGCAGCACCTGCTACCCGCCTCAATAGTACCGGATTATTCCACGAACTTGAACCGTCGCAGCGTTTGCGCGTTCGCTGCCACCACAATCGTGCTGATGCTCATCAGCACAGCAGCCACAGCCGGAGGCATATTGATTCCCCACGGCGCCAGCACACCGGCTGCCAGCGGCATGGCGAGGAGGTTGTACCCCGCGGCCCACGCCAGGTTCTGGATCATCTTGCGATACATCTCCGCACTCAACCGACGCACCCCAGATACCGTGCGAGGATCGCTGGAGGCCAGAATCACGCCCGCCGATTGCATGGCAACATCTGTGCCCGCACCGATTGCGAGTCCGACATCGGCCTGCGCCAGAGCTGGCGCATCGTTGATGCCGTCGCCGACCATGGCGACGATTTCGCGATTCGCCTGATGCTCCTTCAGAATCTTGAGCTTATCCTCGGGCAGCACCTCGGCATGGACAGTTTGGATACCGAGCTCCGCGGAGACATTTTCGGCGATGACGCGGCTGTCACCGGTCATCATCGCGCTGCTGACTCCGGCTTCGGCGAGTTCGGAGATCGCATCAGAAGATTCCTCGCGAACCGCATCGGCGAGGGCAATAGCGCCCTTCACTTGTCCGTCGGCAAGCACAAACAGCACCGCCGAGCCCTTGTCGTTCCACTCCTCAATCCAGCGCGTCAGATCGGTCGGTACCTCGGCTCCGGATTCGGAGAGAATGCGATTGCCACCAATCTGCCAGTTCTGTCCGTGGACACTGGCAGAGACGCCGCGACCGGCATGGCTCTCGAAATCGGTGATATCGGGGAGCTGTAGATCCTTCTCCCCAGCTGCGGTGACGATTGCTCGTGCCAGAGGATGCTCGGAATCCTGCTCAATCGCCGCGGCGGTGGCGAGGAGCTCATCGTCCGCGCCATCGACACTGATAATCGCCTGCATCTGATGCGAGCCTTCGGTGAGCGTACCGGTTTTATCCCACAGTACAGTGGTGACTTCGCGCATGCGCTCCAACTGCAAGCGATCGCGAATGAGTACGCCGTTCTTCGCACCAACTTCCGTGGTGATGGCAATCACCAACGGAATCGCGAGGCCCAGGGCGTGAGGGCAGGCGATAACCAGCAGGGTGACTGTTCTCGTAATGGCGTCATT
>JAFAEA010000004.1 GCA_023424355.1 Chloroflexota bacterium
CCTGGAGGGCACTGGGTGCCTTCGTAGGAATTTTCTCCGAATTCATGAGAAACCTCCTTGCAAGGTTTTAAATAGATTGAGTTTGCCAAATGGCATACTCGGCACTCTACGACTGCCCTGCCAAACATGCAACACTTTTACGGAGATTTTTTCTGCACCTTAACATAAGATTAACAGGAAAGCGGAGGTCAATGCCGTGATGAGTCAGACAGCGAAAGCGAGTGCAACGGTTGTCAATCCTGCCTTCTGGGTTGGGTACTCCGGATACTTTCAGGATCTCGATGGCCACTTCAGGGGGAGCAGTATGGAATGTGGCGTTCGAAGCGGAGTAGTCCCTACTCCTTGCCGCGGAAACCGGTCCAGAGAAGCCAGCCCATCAACACAACCTCACCTATAAAGAGGAAGGCTGCGAATTCGAAACCGACGTCCCAGTTCATCACCACGGCGACGGAATCGAAGAGATAGCCGGCTCCGGCGATCATCACGATCCAGCCAAGACCAACCCACGCCTTGGCGATCTTCGCCTTCTCGATGGCGAATCCAAGCACCAACAGATGGCATCCGAAGAGCAGCAGCCCCAGATCCCAGGTGTACTCGTAACCATCCAGTAGAAGCTGCAGTCCATCGGCATCATCGCTCCCGCGAGCGATGAGTTGCACCTCAACCAGCAGGAATCCGGTAGCGATTACGAGAATGCCGGCGTAGACGTATCGAGGTGCGGCCGCCAATGCGGAAAGAGCCCGGGCACGCGTACGCAAAAATTCGTTCAGCGACCATGCGACGATCACATCGAGCAGTGCAATGATCAGGAATGCAAGAATCGCGAGCCGGAACTTCCCCTCATCGTCACTGATGTTGGCCAGACTCGTGGCAGTATCGCCATCCACAATCATGGATTCCAGTACACCGAAATTGGCCCAGGCCGCGACTGCCGCCATCAGCAGCAAACCGAGACCAGAAATGAACATGTATATGGAAGGACTCGATGATTTCTCTAAACGCACTTCGCTCATGCAGATGCTCCAAAAATCGCAGATATCCGCACACGAAGGGCGATTACGTGCGTTTGCCAATAGACCAGCTTCCATCATCCGCCATGAGGGCGCGGCAATTGTTAACAGATTGCGACCGTTATTAGTCGTTCAATGGACATAGATCACTAAATTGACGTCACAACCTTACCGAAAGTCAGGAACGCTAATGGCACGATGATTCCGTAATTCGCTTGACCTGCCGCTAACTGTGGCGGCACAATACAGGCACGCACCACGTGGATGAATGTGGGTGCTTCCGGTGTGTGCACCGGTTGCCACGCAGTGGCCAGCCACCACAGATTCATTCGGGTGAAGAGATGTTCGTTGGGGGATTCGCAAGGAGAGTGCGAATCTCTGAGGAGGAATTCGCATGAGGCGCGAACAAACGCTGGCAGACCGCATTACAGGTTCTGCGTTGTGGCGATCCGTGGTGCGCCACGGGTACCCGGATACGCAACGCAACCAGGCGTTGATTATTGCCAGTAATGTGTTCCTGCACATTCACCCGGTAAAGATCAAGCGCTACGCCACCAAGGTGACCTACACCTTCTGCCTGGGTGGACTTTCGTTCTTCATGTTCCTTGTGCTGGTGATGACCGGCGTGCTGCTGATGTTTTATTACGTACCAGCAGCCGATCATGCCTACCAGAGCATGAAGGATATTGAAGGCAGCGTGACCTTTGGTCAGCTTATGCGCAACATGCACCGCTGGAGTGCCCAGGGCATGGTTATCGCCGTGTTCCTGCACATGGGTCGTGTGTTCTACACCGGCTCGTACAAGCCACCCCGAGAGTTCAACTGGGTGATCGGTGTGTTGCTGCTGGTAGTTACCTTCTTGCTCTCCTTCACCGGCTATCTGCTGCCGTGGGATCAGCTGGCGTACTGGGCCGTTACCGTAGGTGCCGAAATCGGTGGTGCTACCCCGATTATTGGCCCGCAGGTGAGCCGCGTGTTGCTGGGTGATTACCAGATTGGCCAGAACACCCTCATTCGCTTCTACACGCTTCACGTGATCTTCCTGCCGCTGGTGGCTGCATTCCTGATGGCTGTGCACTTCTGGCGCATTCGCAAGGATGGCGGTATCTCCGGTCCGCTGTAGTCGGCACCGGATGTCCATCCACTATTGAGGAGAGGGAATGCACATGGCAGAGATTGCACAGCAGCCGGGCAATGTTCCGGCGCAGATTGACGAAAAGAAAAAGCAAAAACTTCTCGAGCTGGTTCGCGGTCGCGCAGTAGCCCGACCAACCGACCTGGCCGATGACGAAGTAATGGTTTGGCCGACTCTGGTTGTGATTGAGGCCGTTTCGGCCACCATTTTCCTGGGTCTTCTGGTGCTGTTGAGTGTGTTGGTAAACGCACCGCTCACCGAAATGGCCAACCCGAACCAGACTCCGAACCCGGCGAAGGCACCGTGGTACTTCCTGAACCTTCAGGAAATGCTGCTGCACATGGACCCGGCTCTCGCCGGTATCATCGTGCCGACTCTTGCCCTCGTAGGTATCGCCGCGATTCCGTACATCGACCGCAGCCCGCTGGGTGTGGGTATCCTCGGTACCTCCTCCAAGGGTCGCAAGATCATTGGTTTCTCCGCAGTATTCACCAGCGTCGTGCTTATTGGCCTGGTTCTGCTGGATGAAGCAAGCGGACGCACCGGCTTCTGGCTCAAGACCGTGTTCAACGATTGGGGCCTGCCGGAGTGGAGCAGCGGCATGGTAATGCCGGCCCTGGTGATGGCAATCTTCATCGGTATGCTGGTGTTCCTGGTGAAGAATATCTTCCAGCCAACCACCCGCGAGCTGATCATCGCCCTTTACACCGGTTTCTTTGTTACCTACTGGCTGCTTGCCGTTATTGGCACCTCGTTCCGCGGACAGGGTCAGGATCTGACCTTCCCATGGGACCTGCCACTGGTACACCACTAGTTCTCGATACGCGTGCAGCCACAGGGAGAGGGGCTGCTACTGCAAGGATGTTGATCGTATGAATCCTTTGATCAAGACGGTTGCCGGGCTAGGTACCGGGTGGGTTGCATCTCGCAGCCTGGCACTGGTCTCCCGGTTGCAATCCGGGCACGGCGAAACAGCCGCCAAAAAAGTTGAGAGTCGCCGCACTTTCACACGCAATGCTGCCCTTGGAGCCAGTGCAGTAGTTCTGGCCCAGCTGGGTGGTGTGTTTGGCATGCTGATGTGGCCAAACAAAACCGGTGCATTCGGCGGTGATATCTCTGTTGGTGCCGACAGCATCCCTGCTCCAGGAGGAACTCCGTTCAGACATCAGAGCGGTAAGTTCTATGTGGTTCGCAACGATGATGGCATCCAGGCGCTCTACTGGAAATGTGTACACCTCGGTTGCACAGTTCCGTTCAACGCTGCTGCCAATGATTTCCAGTGCCCGTGTCACGGCTCAATCTTCAATCTGGATGGTGCCCGCACCGGTGGCCCAGCCACCCGCCGCCTGGATCGCATGCCGATCACGGTAAATGGCGATGGTTCCATCACGGTTACCACCAATCCGAATACGATTGAGGAAGCTGCTGGTCGAACTGATTATCTGCCGAGTGATGCGACTCCCTACCCGTAGTCGCGAGATTCAAACGTCAGTAGCCGCCATTGCGGTTTGATTGAAGGAGAACAACAGGGTGGGAGCAACGAGAAAACTGGCGCTAATCGTCGTGGTTGGCCTCATCGCGATCTCAACAGCGATCACGGTGTACACAGCCAATGAGCCGAACCGGCGCGATGAAGTCACGAATAACCAGGAGGGCCTCTCGATTGAGCGAGCTGGCAGCCTGTATGTCACCTACTGTCTTGCCTGCCATGGGCCTGCCGGTCTGGGTAACACAGAGGTCGACGCGAACGGCGAATCGATGGGCCGTGCTGGTGCTCCATTGAATCAGTCCCAAATGTCTGAAGAAGACCTTCAGAACGCCAAGGCAATTTTCCAAAGTGATGACCCGGTAGAACAGGGCATAGCTGAGGACTACATCCGTTTCCGCATCATGTATGGTGCACCGGGTGAGGCGCAGCTGTATCGAACCTACGATCAGACTCCTGCGATGCCAAGCTTCCGCCACGACCTCAACATCGAGCAGATCAATGATCTCGTTTGGTTGATCATGGAAGGCGATTGGAACTATATCTACAACTACGCCACTCACCAGACCGGCCTTACGGTTTGCGAAGCAACACCGGAAGCCGATCGCGAAGAATCGTGCGATCATGCATCCGCCTACCCGACCGTGCCGCCCGTTGCTGGTGACGAAGACGAGGGTGACACCGGTGGGGATGCGACACCTGAAGCCGACAATGGTGGTGAGGCCACCGGCGGTGAGCATCAGATCGTGGCAACCGACAACGCCTTCGATACCGATGCCATCACAGCCAAGCCTGGCGATACCATTGTTCTTACCAACGATGGCTTTGCCCAGCACGATATCGTGGTTGAGGATCTTGGACTCGATTCTGGTATGGCCAACGGTGGTGATACTGTGACCATCACCATTCCGGAAGATGCCGCACCAGGTGAGTACGAGTTCCATTGCTCGGTACCGGGTCACAAGGAAAGTGGCATGACCGGCACGCTCACCATTGAAGCGCCGTAACGGACGAAGGAGAGAACCATGTTAGTTCATAATCTTGCCGCACAGTTCGGTACTCTGGCTGAAACCGTTGAGCTCTTCCTTGCTATCGCCTTCATGCTTCTCGGTATCATCCTCACCTGGATGGTGCAGAAATGGGCAGACAAGAGCAGTGGCGAAGAGCAGCCGGGTGCTGTGAACCTCGGTAAAGCCAATCCGGTACCGCGCGAAACAAACACAATGCGCGACTAGCCTCACAGCTTGCACAAAATACGCGATACTATCAGGAGCCTGGTTTGAACCGGGCTCCTGATTTGTTTCCAGGGAGATCCCATGCCCGCCAGTACTCCATCCAACTCCTACCTTTGGTGCGATAACTGCCGCCGCAGCTTCGACCATGAAGATGCAATTAACGGCGTTTGCCCCGTATGCGGTGGCGATACCAAATCCATCGGCAAGTTCAACGCCATCTTGCGCGGACTCATGGCCAACGAACTCAGCCCCTCGCCACTTGTCACCAAACATCGCCAAATGATCAAAATCATCTGGACTCGCAATGGCATGGGCGAGCAATACTATCGCGTGCTGGCACCCGAAATGAGCTACACCAAATTCGAAGGTGTCATGACCAAACTGCTCTGCACTGGTGCCGACGAAGGCTGGGTGGAGTTCAACATCCCGGCCGCACCGAAAGACGATGAATCCGCATACTCAATGAAGATCGTGGACGAGGAGCGTTTCCTCGAAGCTATTCAATCCCTGGCCGGTCCGGAATCGGCAATCGAAGAAGGAGCCTAATTTTGCAGGAAATCGTTGCCAACCGCGGAATCGGTGAATATCTCGAGGCACTGGCAGGTGATCAGGCGGCACCGGGTGGCGGAAGTGCCGCCGGAATCGTGGGAGCACTGGCGGCTGCCACTGGTCAGATGATGGCGAGCCTAACTCGTGAGCCATCGGAAGCGGTGCTGAATGCGAGCGCGAAGCTCGCCGAGCTCCGCCAGCGAGCACTTGAGTGCGCGCGTAACGATGAGACCTCGTACGGCGGCTACATCGAAGCGCTGGCACTTCCCAAGGAGAGCCTCGAAGAAAAGGGTGCTCGCAAGCAGGCCATGAATGAAGCGATGGAAAAATCCGCGCGCGTGCCACTCGCGTTGGCGGTGGTGGCTGTCGAAATCGTCGATACGCTCGAAGCGGTAATCCTCGATGGCAACAAGACCGTTCTTGGCGATGCCGATGCATCCATCGTGTTGGCGCAGGCAACGGTCGATATCTGCCAGATCAATGTCAATGCGAACCTGAAATTTATCAAGGACGAAACGCTCGCCGATGATCTCCGCACCTCCATTGAGGCAGCTCACGAGATGATCGTGCACCTCGCCTCGGAGCGACGGGCCCAAATCGCCGACCGCCTCGCCGGTTAACCGTTAGTCGCGCCAGGTGAGCGTGGCAACAACCGCAGTTGCAATCGCAATTCCGATCAACAGTACCAGCGTCGCGTGCCATCCGTACGATTCGTATAGTGGCGCTGGTGCTACTCCCCCAATGGTTCCTCCCAAATAGAAGGCTGTGAGATAGCATCCCACGGCGGCCGATCGGTTGTGCGTGAAG